>JBPEXS010000351.1:0-8633 GCA_052031325.1 Thalassolituus sp.
CGTACCTGTTCCAGCTGGAAGGTCACTCCACCTCGCGCTTTCTGATCCGGCTTCAGACCGACGCCCTGCTGAACACCAGCATCGAGCTGAAAAGCCTCGACCAGTTCATTGATACCGAGCAGCGCATCAACATCATTACCGGAACGGCCATCGGCTGGGTCATGGCCGCCTGCTGGTATTTTGCCTATTCCTGGCTGCGTAACCGCCATCGCTTCAGCCTGATGTCGCTGATGTTCTGCTTTTCAGTGGTGGTGTTTATCCCGGCCTGGATGGGGTTACTGCACACCAGCTGGGGGTTTTCCGAGTCGCTCAACTCGTTTCTGGAAACCGCTGCCATCTGTGTGATTGCAGTTTTCCATCTGCTGGCCATTTTCAACCTGCACTGGCCACGTAAATTTGTCCGTCAGATTATTCTGGCGCTGACCCTTCCTTTCCTGATCCTGATGACCGGCGATCTGTGGCTCAGTACCGGTTTTATGGAAATGGCAATCGGACTCTGCATCACCTTTGGCCAGTTCGTGATGCTCTTTGTGCTCTGGTTTGCACACAGTACCTACCGGCAGGCACAGATGTACCTGTTTGCCGGGGTTATGCCGATTCTGACCGGAGTCATACTGACCCTGCTCAACAACGCCAACATGCTGCCGCTGGACGTGCTCAATGAGTGGATGGTGGTTTCTCTTGCCTTCGTCGGCATCATGAGTCTGATTCTGGCGGACCACCGCATCAATCACAGCGTTGAAGACAGTCGCAGCCAGACAGCGCCCCACGGCATTCCTCCGGCACTGCTGACCCAGATCAGCGACGAACTGCGTACCCCGATTAACGGTGTGACCGGCATGTACGAGCTGATCAGCGATACGCCGCTGTCGCCGATCCAGCGCGATTATGTGGATACCATGAGCCTGGCGGGTAAAGACATGCTGATTATGGCGCAGGAGATCGCCGACCTGGCTCGTCTACAGACGGAACACTTCACCATCGAGTACAAGCCTGTCTCAACCGCAGACCTGATCGTTAAGTCAGTCGCGCATTTTCAGCAGGAGGCACACCGCAAGAAAGTTGAGATCGTGGTGGACACCGCCAACGACTTCCCGCCCCGGGTGAGAACCGACGCCAGCCGTCTGCAGGTGCTGACGCACCATATGATGACGCACCTGCTGGCCTATACCGAAAACGGTGAACTGTCGGTATACCTGTCGTATTACGATGGTCCGAAAAAAGGCGTACGCATTCAGTTCCGTCTCAGTGGCCACATCAGCCGCCATGAATCGCTGAAAGAAATCCTGCGCATTCTGAAAAGTGAGATCCCGGTAAACTGGCAGGAAACCCCGCGTTTGTGGAATCAGGTCGTGGTCCGTGACCTGCTGCACATGATGAACGCTACGCTCGATCTGGAAGAGATTTCCACCCGCAGCGGTTCAGTAACCCTGTTTATTCCGGCTGACCCCGTTGAATTCAGCCAGGAAGAAGAAGACCGTGACGACAACCTCAACGGTCTGCGTATTCTCATTGTGGATGACAATGCCTCCCTGCGCTCTGTGCTTGAGAAGCGCCTGCGCCTGTGGGGCGTCATCGCTGACAGTACCTACAGCGGCAAAGAAGCACTGGCCATGATGCGCAACCAGAGTGCCATGGCAATGCCGTATGACTTTATTATCATCGACCACGACATGCCGATGATGTCCGGTCTGCAGCTCTGCGAACGGCTACGCTCAGACGATGAAATCATCCCTAAACCGGCCAGTCTGATGCTTACCGGGCTGAGCGTCAGCGCCACCGAAAACGCCGCACGCCAGGCCGGCTTTGTGAAAACCATCGCAAAACCTGTGAGCGGTAACCGCCTGCGTGAAGCCCTGGTCGATATCCTGTCGCAGCGGCGACAGTCCCGCCGGGTAAGACCCAGCAGCAATAGTGAGCGCTGACCTGCCACCCATGCTCTGTCAGGCACCGTAGCGCCCAAAGCCGGCCATAACTGGAAACCCCAACCTCATCATTGGTACACTTGCCCGGCTATCCGCCTATTTTGTTGCAGTGAGAACACCATGGCATCTACCCGACAGCTTTCTGTATTTGACCGCCTGATCAGCCATGCCGACCAGGCCCTGCGTACCCTCGCCCCCGGCGCCAGCCACGCCTATCGTTCATCTCCGGCCAGTGGCCACAGCAACGGTGAACTGACAGAGACTGAAAAGAAACACGCAGCAGGACTGATGCGCGTCAACCACACGGGTGAAGTCTGCGCCCAGGCGCTGTATCAGGGGCAGGCTCTGACCGCCAAGCTGCCTGAAGTGCGTGATGCGATGGAAGAAGCCGCGAAAGAAGAAGTGGATCACCTGGTCTGGTGCGAAGAACGTATCAAAGACCTTGGCAGCCATACCAGCCACCTGAACCCGGTGTTCTACGCCCTGTCGTTCGGCATCGGCGCTGCCGCCGGTAAAATCAGCGACAAGGTCAGCCTGGGTTTTGTCGCCGCAACGGAAGAGCAGGTGTGCAAACATCTGACCCAGCATATGACCAGCCTGCCGGTCGAAGACGAGAAGAGCAAAGCCGTACTCTTGCAGATGCTGGATGACGAAGCCCGCCATGCTACGACCGCACTGGATGCCGGTGGTAAACGCTTCCCGCTGCCGGTGAAACTGGGCATGACCGCGATCTCCAAGGTGATGACCAAAGCCGCCTATCGGGTCTGATACTGATACGCTCCGTATCCATCTCATTCCAAAGCATCACCCGCCCTGCTCAGTTTCGAGACACCCGCACTGAGACGGGGCTGGGATCTGCCCGGTTTCAGTTCAGAAGCCAAGTCTATGAGCAGACTATTGCTTAGACCCTTTCGTTACTTAGCCCCACTACCTGCAGAATCCGTTGGCTGACTGGCCTAGGCTGAGATTAAAGCGTCTTCAGGAGTGCTTATGAATAACGACAGCCTTGTCATGCGTATCCGCCGCTTCTTCCATCTGCCGGATGATGAACCAGAGATGAACTGGACCCGCACCCCCCTGTACCGCAAACGTGTTGAGCAGGTGAAGACAGGATGGATCATCACGGCCCTGTTAATGCTGGCAGCTGAAAATCTGGCCATCATTGCCGGCCTGTTCTTTTTCAGTAGTTTTATGAGCTTTGCCTATCTTGAGCGGGACAGTGAATAAAGGGTTTTATCTTACTAAGCCCCTGATTATTCCCAAATTCACACTGAATATCTGGCATTAACCACTCCCGCCTGACATGACCACCTGGCTCAGTCCTGAGCTGACCCGCCAGTTGTTTTGCTTAATCATTTCCCGCAAACATTACCCGCGACCATTTCCCTCAATAAGGTGCTGTGGACGGCGGCGGCGACTGTCTGTTAAGCCCCCTCTCCTGTTCGGCTGATAAGAAACACCTACCCCTGATTTCCATGCAAAACTACGGTACTTTGATCATGATCAAGACAGGTTTAACCCCTCTGGCAGTATCCTGAAGGTAAGGATAGGGAGGGCGGCAATGACCCAGCAGGCGCCAGACACAGATACCTCTGACCAGATGCAGACGGACGATAAACCGCACAAAGACGCGGTATTCCGGGTGTGTGACATTGATAAGGTGTACCGCATGGGAGAGGTGTCTGTTCACGCCCTGCGCAATGTCAGCCTGGAGCTGTATCGTGGTGAATTTACTGTGCTGCTGGGTGCCTCCGGCAGTGGTAAATCAACGCTGCTGAACATTCTTGGCGGTCTGGATACGCCCACCAGCGGTCAGGTGTTTTACCGCGATGAAGACCTGACCCGTGCCAGCGAGGCCGATCTTACCCACTACCGTCGGTATCATGTCGGATTCGTCTTTCAGTTCTATAACCTGATTCCCAGCCTTACTGCACGTGAGAACGTCGCTGTCGTCACTGAAATTGCCCGTAACCCGATGACACCTGAAGAGGCGCTGGCCCTGGTCGGGCTGGAGCACCGGCAGGATCACTTTCCGGCACAGCTGTCCGGTGGCGAACAGCAACGTGTCGCCATTGCCCGGGCCATCGCCAAACGCCCGGATGTGCTGTTGTGTGATGAGCCTACCGGCGCACTGGATTCAAAAACCGGCATCGTTGTGCTGAATGCCCTGCAACGGGTGAACGAAACCCTGGGTACGACCACGGCCGTCATCACCCACAACGCCGGTATTGCCCGTATGGCCCACCGTGTCATCCGTCTGACGGACGGTCAGATTGCTGAAGTGCAGGTCAACGACCAGCAGCTCCGCCCTGATGAGCTGGAGTGGTAATCGCGATGCAGGTACTCGATCGGAAGTTACTCCGTGAATTCTGGGACATGCGCATGCAGGCGCTGGCCATCGCGCTGGTGATTGTTGGTGGCGTCAGTATTTATGTGATGTCCCTGAGCACGCTGGATTCCCTGTACCAGACCCGTGAGACCTATTACCGCAGCAATCATTTTGCTGAAGTGTTTGCATCCCTGACGCGCGCACCCAACGCGCTGGAGGAACGCATCCGCGACCTGCCCGGTGTGAATCAGGTGGAAACCCGGGTCATTGCCTACGTTAACCTCGATGTACCCGGCTTTACTGACCCCGTCAGCGCACACCTGCTGTCACTGCCGGATAACAGCCCGGGCAGACTCAATCAGATACTGCTGAAGGAGGGGCGTCTGCTGGCACCTGGGCAGAATAACGAAGTGATTGTCTGCACTGACTTTGCCGACGCGCACAAGCTCACACTGGGCGATTCTCTGAGTGCGACCATTAATGGCCGTCGTAAAACACTGACCATCGTCGGCATTGCTACCTCGCCCGAGTACATCTATCAGCTGGCTCCCGGTTCTATGTTCCCGGACCCACTGCGCTACGGTGTCATGTGGATAGCGCACAAGCCCCTTGCCATGGCGTATGACCTGGATGGCGCTTTTAATAATATCTCCCTGACGCTGGCCAAAGGCAGTAATGCCCAGACGGTGATCGATCAGCTGGATGCACTGTTAAAACCCTATGGAGGTGCCGGCGCCTATGCCCGTGAAGATCAGTTTTCTAACCGGTTTTTAACGGAAGAGCTGAAACAGCTGAAATCCATTGCCACTATTTTTCCGGTGATCTTTTTTGGGGTCGCCGCCTTTCTGTTAAACGTCGTCATCAGCCGTCTGATCAGTCTGCAGCGCGAACAGATCGCCGCCTTAAAAGCCTTTGGCTACAGCAATCTCGCCGTCGGCTTGCACTACCTTAAACTGGTGTTCCTGGTGGTGGGTATTGGTGTAGCTCTGGGCGTCGGGGTGGGTATCTGGATGGGTCAGGGCATGAGCCATCTGTATCAGACGTTTTACAGCCTGCCTTACATGGTATTTGTGCTGAAACCTGCGGTGATATTGTCCGCCACTCTGATCAGCCTGCTGGTCGCCTTAGCAGGGACTCTCTATGCCGTCTACGGTGCCGTGCGCTTACCACCGGCTCAGGCCATGCGCCCGGAACAACCTGCTGTTTACCACACCACCCTGATCGAACGACTGGGGCTGGAAAAGCACGTATCCCAACCCACCCGGATGATCCTGCGCCATATTGAACGGCGGCCACTGAAATCTCTGTTAACCCTCATTGGCATCAGCCTGTCGTGTGGCACCCTGATGACCGGCGGCTTTCAGGAAAGCGCCATTAACCGCATTGTCGATGTGCAGTTCGGCCTCATTCAGAGCAATGATTTAACCGCCATCTACACACAACCGGCTTCACTGCGAACTCTGCATTCACTGCAAAGTCTTGAGGGCGTGAATTACGCTGAAGGTTTCCGCTCTGTGCCGGTACGCCTGAGCTTTGAGCACCGCAGTTATCGCACCAGCATCACTGGCGTCGACAATAACGGGCAGTTAATGCGGTTATTGGATACTGATTTAAAGCGCATTCCGCTGCCGCAGGAAGGCGTCGTTATTACCGATTATCTGGCCAGTGAATTCAGCATAACGCCCGGTGACTTTCTCACCGTTGAAGTCCTTGATGGGCACCGGCAGACATTACAGGTTCCGGTGGTCGGCACCACCAGAGAATATCTCGGCGTCAATGCGTACATGCGCCGTGAAGCCCTGAACCGCCTGCTGAAAGAAGGTGATGTAATCTCCGGTACCTGGATGAGTACCGACCCCGTGCAACAGCAGGAGGTATACCTGGCACTGAAAGAGATGCCGCGCATTGCCGGGGTGGTGGTGCGCAGCGAAGCCATTAAAGCCTTTGACGATACCCTGGCCGAAACCATTCTGGTGTTTACCCTGATCTCCACCTTACTAGGCGCCAGCATCGCCTTTGGCGTGGTGTACAACAGCATGAAAATCGCCCTGTCAGAACGCAACCGCGAGCTTGCCAGCTTACGGGTACTGGGTTTTGAAAAGCGCGAAGTCGCCTACATTCTGCTGGGCGAAATGGCCCTGATCACACTCGTCGCTATCCCCATCGGCCTGCTGTTCGGCTACGGCTTATGCGCCATGATGGCCATACAGTTTCAGTCCGACCTTTACCGCACGCCGCTCTATCTGGGGCCAGATGTTTTTGCCTTTGCCGCGCTGATCATCGTGGTATCCGCTCTCGCTTCTGGTGCTTTGATCTGGCGCGAAATGGAAAAACTCGACATGGTTGCCGTGTTAAAAACTAAGGAGTAATGCATGTTTACCTTTATCAGAAAGCATCCTTTTGCGATGGCGGGTTCTCTACTGCTCATACTGCTGGTGTTTTTCAGCGTCAGGCCGCAACCAGTACTGGTGGAGACGGTCATGGTAAAAAATGCGCCCATGCAGGTGACCATCGAAGAGGAAGGCCGTACGCGCATTATCGACCGTTACGAAATCTCGGCACCGGTCAGTGGAGTCACCTGCCGTCAGCCACTCAATGTCGGTGACAGCGTCAGTAAGGGCGATGTACTGGTCAGTATTACACCGCTGGAATCTCAGGTGCTGGATGCTCGCAGCCGCGCACAGGCAGAAGCGCAGCAGCGTGCCGCGCGGGCCAATATGCAGGCCGTCGAAGCACAGGCCAGTGCAGCTTCAGCCACCGCAGAGTTAGCCAATGATGAAGTTGAGCGCCTGCGCCCTCTGCTGGAGAAATCGCTGATCTCAACGGATGATTTTGAACGCGCCAGAACCGCTGCACTGAGCGCAGAAGCAGCCGAACGATCTGCGCTATTTCAGGTCGAAACCGCGCGCTACGAACTCGAAGCCGTCAGCAGTCTGCTGGATAACTATTCTTCCAACTCCGCAGGGAATTCATCTGGTGCACCCCTTGAGCAGGTGAATGTGCTCTCCCCCATTGATGGCAGAATCCTGAACGTGAACCGCCGTTGCGAAGCCCCGGTGAATACCGGTGACGTGCTGGTTGTCATTGGTGACCCACGAGCCTTAGAAATTGAAGTCGACGTACTCTCTGCCGATGCCGTGAAAATAAAACCCGGCATGAAGGTCTTATTTGAACGTTGGGGCGGCGACAAAACGCTCGAAGGCCGGGTGCGAGTGGTAGAACCGGTAGGATTCACCAAAACCTCAGCCTTGGGTGTGGAAGAGCAGCGGGTGTATATCATTTCTGACTTTGTCTCACCGCCTGAAGAGTGGCAAAGTCTGGGAGATGGGTACCGTGTCGATGCCCGCTTTGTTATCTGGGAAAACGAAGATGTACTGCAGGTGCCAGCCAGCAGTGTCTTCCGTTATCAGGATGGCTGGGCCGTATTTGTCGCCAATAACGGCAAGGCACAACGCCGGACAATAGACACAGGCAAAACCAATGGTCTGATCACAGAGGTGCTGGGGGCAGCTTTGCAGGAAGGTGACTATGTGATCAACCACCCGGGAGATAATATAACCGAGGGAGTCAGGGTAAAAACTGTGGTGCTCGACTAAGGCAGATGCACCCTCAAGCTCAGGCTTTTTTCACAAACTTCGCCGTGACCATAATTTCTCCGACACCGGGGAATTTGCAGTCCAGCTCGTGGTCTTTGCCTTCCACAATCCGGCGGATCGTCGTTTTAGAACCGATCTTTAATCCCTGCGATGCGCCTTTCACTTTCAGGTCTTTGATCAGGGTAATCTGATCGCCGGCTTCCAGGATTTTGCCGTTTGAGTCGCGCACCACAAACGCATCCGGATCGCTGGTATCTGCTGGGTTCCACTCGTAACCGCACTCAGGGCAGATCAGGTTAGCCTGATCTTCGTAGACGTATTCAGACTGACATTTGGGGCAGGAAGGCAAAGACATCAACAGAACTCAATTCGGTAAATCCGTGTGGATTATAACGGATTTACGCGTCGATCTGACCATCGGCCAAGCATCAGCAATAACGCTGGCAACAGGGTCAGGTCCAGCATCAGAGCCGTGTTCAGAATCGGCACCATCATCATGGCGATGGTTGAGTTAATGCCGAAACTGGACTGACCCAGAATCAGCATGGAACCTGCAAGCACGCAAGTCGTCGTTAACATTGCAGTGCCTGCGGTATTGAAAGCATAGCGGATACTGGCTTCAACAGACTCACCGCGTTTCTGCGACCGCAAATACTTACTGAGAAAATGCACGGTATCATCCACAACGATGCCAAGACTGATGGTAAACGTCACCGCAGCGGCCATATTGATTTCACCGATAAACAGCCCCCAGAAGCCATACACCACCAGTGCTGGCATGGT
>JBPEXS010000352.1:0-3461 GCA_052031325.1 Thalassolituus sp.
CCGGATCTCACATCTTAGTCAGCTTTTAACGGATAAAAGCATTGTATTAAATGGACATAAGACATGACTGACATTAAAACCTGTGTACCACCGCTGCGCTTCAGCAAAGACATACAATCGCAGATCAACGAAACTTTTCTGTGGCTGGAATCCTCGATTCAAGCGTTATTACCTGACGCAACCATTGAACACGTCGGCAGTTCAGCTATACCGGGTGCACTGACCAAGGGCGATGTGGATGTGATGGTGCAGGTGGAGGCAACGCAATTCGCATCTGCCCAATCAGCTCTGGATTCCCGGTTTTCTTACAACCCTGAAATGCCCCCTGAAAAGGAATTTGTCAGTTACAGTGGCGAGTATCAGGGCGGGGATTTCGGTATTCAGCTGGTATCCGGTAACGATGATCAGTTTGGTTTTCTCCGCTGGCGTGAGGCTTTGAAAACCAATCCTGACTTGCTGGCACAATATAATCGTGCAAAACAGAGTAGGGCAGATTTGGATATGGAAGCGTACAGAGCAGCAAAATCTGCGTTAATATTGAGCTTTCTGGAAGAGAACGCCTGACGTTCTGTTACTCAGTTCATCCGCCGGAGGTTCGCATGTGGTCATCTTTGTTTAAGTCTGTAATAGCCTTCGGTCTGATTGTTTCTGCTTCTCTGTCATATTCTGGCGACGCTGATTGCTTCGCCAGGCAGTTCCCAAACCTGTTCCCGAACAGCGCAGAACTGTCAGCCCGTCTCAGTGAATCTCTGCCCCTTGAACGTGAGATGCGCCGCAATAAGAACCTGATCATTGATGAGGTCTACGCTTTCCGCATTCAGTGTGATCTTTATGCCCATTTTATTGGCCATGTCGATGAAGAAGAGGGCGGGGACAGCCCGGTCAGTATTGTGCTGACGACGCAGATGGAAAAGGGCGACCGCTGTGTGATGAAAGAGCTTGAAGTCGCAGTTACTGATATGCCAGACCTGCCCAACCGTATGGAAAAGTGGATTCATGAATCCCTGGCAGAGCGAACGGCCCAGCGCCTGGATGGACTGTGCCTGGGTGTGCGGGAGCGTGAGGTTAAACGCCTCAGGGATTGATTCTCTCTGCTTTCATATGGCACTCGGCCGATTTATTCCCGGGTGCTTCATCATGCTCGCTCCCCTTTGCAGCTTTCCATACCTTCAAACCTCTTTCCCTCCCAGCTTCTGCATTTATTTTCTGATTGATGCATTTTTAGCGGTCTCGGAAAAAATTTCTAAATACCTGCAACTTTTCTCCCAGTGGTTTCGTAAACCCATCAGAACACAGAAAAAGCGCTGTCTCTGAATAGCCAGCTGCCTGTCTTCTGAAACCCTTTGAATAACTGTGTCCGTCTAATGACCGGGAGAAAATCATGACCAAACTTCGCACCTCACTCAAATCTCGCACTCTGCCCAAGCTGCTGTTACTGGCTCCACTGGTTGTCGCTGCGCAGATTAGCTTTGCTGACGACGTTGCTGATGAATATGCCGCCGCGGAGCTGCGTGAAACCTATACCGAAATTTTCGGGGCTGAAATGACAGACCTCTACTCAGATGCCGAACTGAGTGAACAGGGATACAGCCTGCTGGTCACTCATCTTGATGATGGCGCAGCACTCCTGGTATCCCGCGTCAGCGCAGCCATCGCCATTCAGGAAGTCACCGCAGACCCTATTCCGGAAGGTCTGTTTGAAAGTCTGATGGATTATTCACTGGCATCGGCTGTGGCTGATGAACAGCTGGAAGCCCTTGAGTTGCTGGCCGGGCAGGGGCACCCCAGTTCATTGATGTATCTGGAACTGTTTCTGAATCAGGAAGACGATGCCGTACGTACCGAGACGATGTATCAGCTCTCTGGTCTGGCAGACGACGCAACAGCCTATGATCTGCTGCTGAATCAGGCGTTGATGTATCCAGAGCGCATCACGGACTTGCTGATTTCTGAACTGGCAAGCACTGACACTGACATTGATGCAGACTCAGAATAAGGAGAGCGGCAATGAAATATTCTCTTCTGTTTTTGATGATGACAGCACTGTTTTCTTTGACGGCACCTTCTGTCAGTTTCGCGGCTGACTGTGTGGCAGAACGCTTTCCGGATCGTTTTCATACGGATCAGATGATCCGTTCGAAAATACAGCCGGTGTTACCGATCTCTAAACGCATTAACAAGCGTAAAACCCTGGTGCTGGAGTCTGTGAGCAGTTCACGCGATGGCTGTAATCTGACGGTCACTTTTAAAGGTAAGCTGAAACGGAAAATCCGCAAAGACCCCAGGGCAACCGTTAAAATGACCACCACCATGGGCCGCGATGATCTGTGTGTATTAGAAGATCTAAGAGTCAGCAGTGTGAGTATCAGCAGTACACCGCGTTGGGTGGATCGTTGGGTGCGGAACAAAGTAAATGATTCAATCGAAAAGCAGTTCAAGGGTATCTGCCTGGATCTGGATTCCTGAGTAACTTCTCAAATCGACAAAGAGAACCTGTGATGCAAATCACAGGTTTTTCTTGTTGAGAATATCTGTAAAATTTCTGTCGTCACTATCCAGTAAAATCATCAAGGACATTTACTCATTGTATTCAGGCGGTTAATTAACCTGCCTTTAATCGATCTGTTAAAAGGATTTAGAAGATATGAAACACTTGATCTGTATCCCTGTGCTTTCGCTGGTTTTATCGCTTCCTGCACTATCTCACGCCCGGAACGACTGTCTGGCCGAAACCTTACCCAACCGGGTTGACGGAGCGGCTGTTGAACGCCTGGTTGAAAAGAAGCTTCCTGCTTCTAAGCAGATCAACAAGCGTAAAACGGTTCGTCTGGATTCTGTGGATGCGAGTATCTCTGGCTGTAAGCTGACGCTGACCTTTGCCGGTGAACTTGAGCGGAAATTACTCAAGGACCGCGGTTTTATGATTGATATGTCGACCACCATGCGCAGTGCCGACCGATGTGTTTTGAAAGGCCTGTCGGTCGATAAAGTGGACATCAAACGCAGTCCGAAATTTGTCGATAAGAAAGTACAGAAAGCATTGGATGATCTTGTTGCTGAAAAACTGGCAGATCAGTGTTTGGATATACCTGACTCTCTGATTCCTCGAGATGACGATGAGCGTCGTCTCCAACGCCCGAATATCTTCGGTAATCGTTGATCTTTCACAATCTGGAGCAGGTATTCTTTCGGCTCCTTTTTTTAGCTTTTAGAACCGATTCACTTGCCTTCCAGTAACTTCAGTAAGGCCTGAGTCGCATTGCTCAGGGTGCGGTTTTTCAGATACGCCGCACCCAACTGACGGGTCAGCGGCTGACCCGGCCACTGAATGATTTTCAGACTGCCATCCTGACACATGGACTCCGGCAATACCGACCAGCCCAAACCCACACTGACCATCATCTTGATGGTCTCCAGAAAGTTGGTCGGCATGGTGGTGCTGAGACTGAGTTGCTGTTGAG
>JBPEXS010000353.1:0-4700 GCA_052031325.1 Thalassolituus sp.
GCGGCAACCTGACTGCGGCAGTCGGTGCTTTTGCCATCAGCCAGGGCCTGATTGACGACGAGCGCATTCCCGATGACGGTATCTGCACTGTGCGTATCTGGCAGAAGAACATCCAGAAAACCATCATCGCTCATGTACCCATCACCAATGGTGAGGTGCAGGAGACCGGTGATTTCGAGCTGGATGGCGTGACCTTCCCGGCAGCCGAGGTCGTAATCGAGTTTATGGATCCGGCAGACGGCGAGGGTTCTATGTTCCCGACCGGTAATCTGGTGGATGACCTCGAAGTGCCGGGTATCGGTACCTTCAAAGCGACCATGATTAACTCGGGTATTCCAACCATCTTCGTCAATGCGGCAGACATCGGCTACACGGGTACGGAACTTCAAAAAGACCTGAACGGTAACGCTGAGGCTCTGGCTCGATTTGAAACCATGCGAGCCTACGGTGCGGTAAAAATGGGTCTGATCAGTGACATTTCTGAAGCGGCTGCCCGTCAGCACACCCCGAAGATTGCGTTTGTAGCTCCTGCGACGGATTACACCGCATCCAGCGGCAAGCAGATTGCCGCGGGCGATATCGATCTGTGCGTCCGTGCTCTGTCGATGGGTAAGCTGCACCATGCCATGATGGGTACGGCTTCGGTGGCGATTGCGACGGCGGCCTGTATTCCGGGTACGTTGGTGAACCTGGCTGCCGGCGGCGGTGAGCGCGATGGTGTGACCTTTGGTCATCCATCTGGCACGCTGAGGGTCGGTGCCGGTGCAGAAATCCGTGACGGTGAATGGACAGCCATTAAAGCCGTGATGAGTCGTAGTGCGAGGGTGATCATGGAAGGCAATGTCCGTATTCCAGGTGATACCTTCTGAACCACCTGATCTGCAGACAATAAAAAAGGGCCGTGAGGCCCTTTTTTATTGCTCAGGTCTTACTGTTAGCAAGACCTGATGTTAGCAGATGCCAGGACTCAGTCCTGTGTGTCTGCGTTGGCGGTTTCGGCTGACGTTTCAGTCGCCTGGTTGCGCGGGTCGTTAGGTGCGCGACCAGAAGCCGGACGACGGCGGCGGCGACGGCGTGAAGCATTGGCCGTTTCTTCGGCTTTATCGTCCTCACCATTGTCGCTCACGTCTGAAGTCTGGCTGGCTGCAGCCGTTTCAATCTTTTCTGGTGCATCAGCTGCAGCAGCTTCCACTGGGCCTGCTTCTGTTGTCACATCAGCAGTGGCAGTGGACTTAACCGCTACCTCTTCGGTGACTTCAGGGATATCAGCAGGCGTTGCTGGTTCGGCAACCACCTTTTCAGTTTTATCCTCTGCAGAAGCCTGTTTGGCAGCGTCAGCTTCGGCTTTTACTGTGCTGGCTTCTGATTTGTCTGCACTGACTTCCTCAGAATCTGCTGGTTCAGAAGCTTTTGCCTCGGAAGCTATTGCCTCGGAAGTGACCTCTGCAGCTTCTGATTTCTCAGGTGCTGGTGTCGATTCCGCAGTTGCATCAGTGGCTGCCGCTCCGGCCGTAACGGGTGCAGCCTGCTGTGTGTCAACGGAAGGCTCCATGGTTTCATCATGGGCCTCATCCTGCCAGCTGCGGGTGCGTGGAGCGGCGTCTGCCTGAGTAGCCTGATCAGAAGATTTCTCTTCAGGGCTGGCAACTGCCTTGGCTTCAGTGGTGCTTGCATTCTGCGCTTCTTCAACAGACTCAGTAGAGCCGGTTTCTGTTGTCGAGCGGTTGCGGCTTCTGCTACGGCGGCTGCGACGACGACGGCTGTTGCCTTCACTGGACTTCTCAGTGCTGGCCTGCTGTGTCGAAGTGCTTTCAGCCGAGCTGGCTATCTGATTATCGCTGGCGGTTTCAGCGGTCTCGCCAGACTGAGCTTCAGTTGCCTGCTGATCTTTTTCCTTAGCCTGCTGAGTCTTGGTCTGTTGATCGTTGCTCTGTTCAGTGTTGGTTCTGGATCGGCTACGACTGCCAGAGCTGCGGTCACGACGTGGAGCGCGCTTCGCCTTCGGGTTGGTCTCGGCATTTTCCTGCGCGGTATCAGTCTGCTTGCTGCGGCTGGATGACGAGGCGTTGTCGTCGTTCTTATCGCTGCCAGACTTCTTGTTGCGGTTGTCATTTCGCGGCTTACGTTCAGAGCGGCTGCTGTCAGAGGAAGACTTGTTGCCAGAACGGTTGCGGTTGTTGTTCGAGCGGCTGTTCTTTTCGGTGCCACTTTTTTCAGAACTGCTCTTGTCGGAACCGCTCTTGCCACTGGTTTTACCAGAGCTGCGCTTGTCCGATTTAGTCGTTGATTTGGCTTTTACCTCAACTTCGCGTTTGGTTGCAGGCTTTGCGGGTTCGGCAGTTTCAGAGCCAAACAGCAGGCTGATGGCCGCACCGATGCGGTTAAGAAGGCCAGGCGCTGGCTGCTGAACAACAGGTGCTGCTTCCTGAACCGGAACCGGGGCAGCGGGGCGGCTGACGGTGCTGACTGCGGCCTGCTGAACTTTCAAAGGCTCGGTGGTGAGTGAGTCAACCAGGTGCTCCTGGTGGCTCTCTTCAAAGCGCTGTTCGTAGCTGACCTCTTCAATCATGCCGTCATCAGGGCGGAGGCGCTGTACTTCGTAATGTGGCGTCTCCATGTGCGGGTTCGGCAGCACCATAACCTTGCAGTTCTGGCGTTGTTCCAGCTCATGGATCAGTTGGCGCTTCTCGTTCAGCAGGAATGAGGCAATCACAACCGGCACGATGGCACGGACCTGTGCGGTGTTCTCTTTTGCGGCTTCTTCTTCGATCAGGCGCAGAATGGAAAGTCCGGAGGACTGAACATCACGCACAACACCCGTGCCACTGCAGCGTGGGCAGACGTTGCTGCTGGTTTCCTCAAGTGAAGGGCGCAGACGCTGACGCGACATTTCCAGCAGGCCAAAACGAGAGATGCGACCAAACTGAACGCGGGCGCGGTCCAGTTCAAGAGCCTGTTTCAGGCGGGTTTCAACTTCACGCTGATTCTTGTTGGCCATCATGTCGATGAAGTCGATGACCACCAGTCCACCCATATCACGCAGGCGCAGCTGGCGAGCAATTTCATCGGCGGCTTCAAGGTTAGTGTGCAGAGCGGTTTCTTCGATGTCCGCACCCTTGGTAGAGCGCGAAGAGTTGATGTCGATAGAGACCAGAGCCTCGGTCGGATCGATCACAATAGAACCACCGGAAGGCAGTTTTACTTCGCGCTGGAAGGCGCTCTCGATCTGAGCTTCAATCTGATAGCGGTTAAACAGAGGCACATCATCAGAGTAGAGTTTGAACTTGCGCTCATACTGCGGCATGACCTGCTGCACAAAGGTGACGGCTTCGTTGTAAGCGGCTTCAGAGTCGATCAGTACTTCGCCGATGTCCTGGCGGAAGTAATCGCGGATGGCGCGCAGTACGACATTGCTTTCCTGGAACAGCAGAGCAGGGGCTTTGATCTCTTCACCAGCGCGGGTAATCGCTTCCCACAGGGTCAGCAGGTAATCAAGGTCAGCCTGCAGCTCTTCGGTGCTGCGACCAATGCCAGCTGTGCGGGCGATAACGCCCATCTTATTAGGAACGTTGACGCCTTTCATGGCTTCGCGCAGTTCATTGCGCTCTTCACCTTCGATGCGGCGGGAGATACCCCCGGCGCGAGGGCTCATTGGCATCAGAACCAGATAGCGACCGGCCAGGCTGACCTGGGTGGTCAGGGCAGCGCCTTTATTGCCGCGCTCTTCTTTCTCGACCTGGATGATGATTTCCTGGCCTTCTTTCATCACATCTTTAATGTTGATGCGACCGGACTCAGGTTGCTTGACGAAGTATTCGCGGGCGATCTCTTTCAGGGGGAGGAAGCCGTGGCGTTCTGCGCCGAAGTCGACGAATGCGGCTTCGAGGCTTGGCTCAATACGGGTAATACGGCCTTTGTAGATGTTGGACTTTTTCTGCTCGCGGGAGCCGGATTCAATGTCCAGGTCGTAGAGTTTCTGGCCATCTACGAGGGCCACACGCATCTCTTCAGTCTGAGTTGCGTTTATCAGCATTCTTTTCATGCGGGTCAGATTGCTCAGTTGGGCAACCTACCTGCTGGCAACGCAGGTCACACGCTGTGTCTGTCAGTAACGAAGTAACCGGAGCATGGCAACTGGCCCGTGCTCTCCACACCCGTAAGCGTTTTATAGTTAACGCCATACGCGTGTCTGTAATCAGTATCACTTCCGTAGCTTTCACCACGGCTTGTGGCCGGTTATTACCAAAATGTTTATGGGTGTTCTGCAGTCACAGGGGCATGGCTTTGTGAGCTCTGTACCCGGGTAGCATGGGTGCCTCTTACGATGCCGGACACCAACACGTTCCATAATTTGATAATGCGAGATTGCCTGCAGAAGGTTGCACGGTTTATCTCACTAAAGCAGCTTCATGCTGCTCTGCTAATTCTCAGGAAGACATATATACCTGTCAGATCTTCCTTTATACTCTGCCGTTTTCCGGCGCAGTGGTCAGGGCAGTGCACGCTTTCAGGCGGGTATCATAAATGCCTGAAACTTGGGCGTTGGCTAATCCCTGACCGGCTGAATATAGCAACAATGCACGACTCCGGCAAATATTAGGTGTCTATCCGTTCAGATGAGTAAAACCCGTCACGACCCCACCCGCGTTTCATTCATACAGATTGATGAAGATAACCATGGTCAGCGCGTCGATAACTTC
>JBPEXS010000354.1:0-2265 GCA_052031325.1 Thalassolituus sp.
ACGGCGCTCTACCGCTGCCGCAACGGGGAGCTGCTGAGCAACGCTGACTATCAGCGTCATTTTGACGCCCTGTGTGCTGAGGTCCAGATGCTCACAGATACGCTGGGCTGGCAGTTACCGTTCTCAGTGCAGGCACAGGCCGCGGAGATCGCTGCGGCCACGGCGGATAACCGCTCTTCAACGCTGCAGGATATTCTCAGGCAAAAACCCACCGAGTTACCTTACATCAGTGGTTATCTGCTCACTCTGGCGCAAACTGCGGGCGTAGCCACGCCGGTCAGCCAGAATGTGATGGATCGTCTGCGCAGCGGAGCTGACACAGAATGCTAGTGCGGCAGAAGATGATGACCGGCATTATTCTGGTCAGCCTGATGATTCTGGTGATCGCTGCAACAGCGTACACCCTGATGGCCAAACGGCTACTGGAGCAGGATCGCGTGCCGGACATGCCAGTGCTGATCGTCAGTCTGGTGCAGAGCAAACTCAATGAAGCCGGTTCTGATCTGAAAGACGTACAGAGTCTGATGAGCCAGCTGTCGTTGCATTCACGCATCCGTGAACTGGCCCTGTACGATGACTCAGGCCATCGCATTGCCTACAGCCTGCGTGATACCCAGTCACCATCACTGACCGTCAACCTGCACGACATTTCGCCGGATCTGCTAACCACACGGGTTACGCTGCGTCAGGCAGAGTCGTCACTGACTCTGGTTATGATCCGCGCCAATGATCTGCCTCAGGCTTTTTTCCTCGCATTTTACAGCACCACCCTGCTGGTCACGGCGATTTCCGTACTGCTGATCTATCTGCTGTATGCACTGCTGCGACGCTGGCAACAACAGCCCTACCGGCACTTACTGGATACGATCAGTGAGCGGGTCAACAGCAACTCCGATGAGCTGATCACACTAACCAACAATGACCCCGACCTGCAGGCCCTGACCGACACCCTGAACGACCTGTTCTGGGTGAGAAATCAGCGCACCCTGCACCTGCAGACGGCCCACCGTCAGGCAGAAAATGCGCGTAAACGGGCAACTCGCCTGTCGACTGAAACGCGGCAGATGAACGACAACCTCGCCAAAGAAGTTTCCATCCGTCGCAGTGTCGAAACTCAGCTGAAACACACGCAAACGCTGCTCGACAGCATTCTTAACGCCATGCCCACCGGCCTGTTTGCGCTGGACATCAACAACCGCATCGTCCAGTGCAATGAACAGGCTGGCACCTGGCTGGGTTGTGATCACCACCAGCTGACCGGCCTGATGATCGACCGCCTGATACCTGAACTGGCAGAGCATGATCTGCTGGAGGTTACTGATAAAGACGACAGCAGCATCCGCCGGGAACAGCGTCTGGCTCTGAATTCGTTGGATGAGCCTTTGATCACCGACGTCATGATTTATCCGTTACCGCCAGGACAGACAGCGCGTCGGGTGATCCGGATTGATGACATCACCCAGCGCCAGCGCATGGAAGAAGTCATGGTACAGACCGAAAAAATGATGACGGTCGGCGGGCTTGCCGCCGGTATGGCCCATGAAATCAACAACCCCCTGGGGGCGATTCTGCAGAACCTGCAGAACATCCGTCGCCGCCTGCAACCAGACCTGCCAGCGAATGAGCGTGTAGCCGTAGAACACAACCTGAACCTGGAGCAGGTGCAGACGTATCTGGAGCAGCGCGAAGTCCTGAAGTTTTTTGACCACATACAGGATGCCGGAGAACGCGCCGCCGGTATTGTCGCCAACATGCTGCAGTTTGCCCGTAATGATCAGACCCAGAAACGGGTACTGAGGATTGGTAGCCTGCTGGAAGAAACCCTCACCATCGCTGCCACAGACCTCAGCCTGGGTGAAGTCATTACCGATTACACCGACCTGACAGAGAACCTGGAGATACGTTGTGTACCCAGTGAAATACAGCAGGTATTGCTGAACCTGTTACGCAACGCGTCACAAGCGCTGGAAGAAGCCGACGCCGAAGGCCGGTTATACGGAAGAACGCCCGAGATCACCCTGCAGGCAACCTTTACCGCTGACCACGCAATATTCCGGGTAATTGATAATGGACCGGGTGTAGCACCGAATATCATGCCGCGGATATTCGAACCGTTTTTTACCACCAAAGAAGTGGGAGAAGGGACCGGGCTTGGATTGTCGGTTTCGTATTTTATTGTCACCTCACACCATAAAGGCGTTATGCGCTGCCTGCCCGGCCCGAAAGGCATTGGTGCCTGTTTTGAAGTGCGGTTGCCGTTGAAGC
>JBPEXS010000355.1:0-2145 GCA_052031325.1 Thalassolituus sp.
TCAATCGTTCCGTTATCGACCTGCTGAAAGCACACCGTTTTGTGCGTCACATGGAAGATACTGAGCTGTCGGTTCAGGAAACCTATCCGATTCTTGAAGCCCTGACCAAGATGGAAGTGGCTCGTGCGCGCATCGATCTGGGTAAGCTGGCGGTTAAATTCCGCGAGTCCGGCGGTAGTGACCTGAATGCTTTCCTGCAGGAAGAGCTGTCTGACATCACTGGTCAGGAAGCAGTTCAGCCTCAGAACAGCGATGTTGTCCTGTACGGTTTCGGTCGTATCGGTCGTCTGCTGGCGCGCATTCTGATTGAGAAAGAAGGCGGCGGTAACGACCTGCGTCTGCGTGCCATCGTTGTTCGTCGCGGTAAGGGCGATGACCTGGTTAAGCGTGCCTCTCTGCTGCGTCGTGACTCTGTTCATGGCACATTCCGTGGCAGCATCAGCGTTGATCATGAAAACGAAGCCATCATCGCCAACGGCACCTACATTAAGATCATCTACGCCAATGACCCAGCCACCATCGATTACACCCAGTACGGCATCAACAACGCTCTGGTGATCGATAACACCGGTGTATGGCGTGACGAAGCTGGCCTGTCTCAGCACCTTGAAGCCAAAGGTACTGCGCGTGTGCTGCTGACGGCACCGGGCAAAGGCGATCTGAAAAACATCGTTTACGGTATCAACAACGGTGATATCACCAGCGATGACAAGATCCTGACGGCTGCTTCCTGTACCACCAATGCCATTACCCCAGTACTGAAAGTGATGAACGATCAGTATGGCATTGAAAACGGTCACGTTGAGACTGTTCACTCGTACACCAACGACCAGAACCTGATCGACAACTACCATAAAGGTGACCGTCGTGGTCGTTCTGCACCGCTGAACATGGTGATTACCGAAACTGGCGCAGCTTCTGCCGTTGCCAAGGCCCTGCCAGAGCTGAAAGGCCTACTGACCGGTAACGCTATCCGTGTTCCTACGCCAAACGTTTCTATGGCGATTCTGTCTCTGAACCTGAAGAAAGACGTCACCGTTGATGAAGTGAATGATTACCTGCGTGATCAGTCTCTGCACTCAGACGTGCAGAAACAGATTGAATGGGTGAACTCTCCGGAAGTGGTATCGACCGATTTCGTCGGCAACAGCCACGCTGGTATTGTGGATGCCAAAGCCACCATCGTGAACGGCAACCGCGTTAATCTCTACGTCTGGTACGACAACGAATACGGCTACAGCCGTCAGGTTGTCCGCGTTGCACAGCAGGTTTGTGGCGTGACTTACCCGACATTCCCTAAGCGCGGTAGCTGATACCCGGGGAAATCTGAAGAAGCCGTTGGAGACAACGGCTTTTTTTTGTCTATTCTCAGCTAAGTAAGAACGGACTGCCCATCTTTGTCATGGAAAATGGATAATCGCCTGTCAGCAGGTGGATTAAAGTCAGGACGGTCATTATACTTAGCGCGATTTTTTTACTTAGAAATGGGCACGTATTCCATTTCATCTTATCGGCAACGATGCCTCTTTTCCTGAATTGGTCTGAGACTGATCTGCTGGTCTGATGGATGAGTACAAAAGCTCACCGTGATTAGGCGAGGCGTATGATCCGTATTAAAAAAGGTCTCGACTTACCCATCACCGGCGCACCCGACCAGACTGTATCAGCAGGACCGGTCGTTAAGCAGGTGGCCCTGATCGGACCGGACTATGTTGGCATGAAGCCGACTATGGCGGTACAGGAAGGGGACAGGGTTAAGAAGGGCCAGGTCGTTTTCACAGATAAAAAAACCGAAGGTGTTCAGTACACCGCTCCGGCTTCCGGTGTTGTCAAAGCGGTGAACCGTGGCGAACGCCGTAAATTCCTTTCTCTTGTCATTGAAATTGATGGTGACGAAGAAGAAACCTTCAGCAGTTATTCAGCAGGTCAGCTTGCCTCGCTGAGCGCGGAGCAGGTCCAGGAAAACCTGGTGGCTTCCGGCCTCTGGACTGCACTGCGCACCCGTCCGTTCTCCCGGGTTCCTGCTCTGGATTCCCGTCCTTCTGCGCTGTTCATCAACGCCATGGATACCAATCCACTGGCGGCAGACCCGGCAGTTGTGATCGCGGCGGATGCAGAAGCCTATAAGCAGGGTGTTACTGTGCT
>JBPEXS010000356.1:0-1262 GCA_052031325.1 Thalassolituus sp.
GTTGAAACCCGCATCGTGTTTGACAGCGAGCGTAAGATTCAGGAAATCGTACCGACCACCCGCAACCACGCGCACATGCTGATTGAAGAGTGCATGCTGGCGGCCAACGTCTGCTCCGCCGACTTCTTCAGCCGTTACGATATTCCGGCTCTGTACCGGGTGCACAAAGGCCCGACCGCTGAAAAGCTGGAAAATCTGGGCGCTTTCCTCAGCGAAATGGGCCTGACCATGCCGCACGGCAAAGACCCTGCGCCGAAAGATTATCAGACGCTGCTGTCCCAGATTGGCAACCGTCCGGATGCCCACCTGATTCAGACAGTGATGCTGCGTTCATTGAGTCAGGCGGTGTATTCACCAGAAAACGAAGGTCATTTTGGTCTCGCGTTCAAGGCCTACACCCACTTTACCTCCCCCATCCGTCGTTACCCGGATCTGCTGGTGCACCGCGGTATCCGCAGTGTGATCCGCAGTGACCGTGAGTGCGCGCATGTGCGTCGTGCCGATGGCTACCTGCCCTTGAAAAAGTCGACCATCTACCCGTACGACATGGCGTCGATGGTGGTGATGGGTGAACACTGCTCTATGACCGAGCGCCGCGCCGACGATGCCACCCGTGACGTTACCGACTTCCTCAAGTGCGAGTACATCCGCGACAAGGTGGGTGAAGAGTACGAAGGTATTATTTCTGCGGTGACCGCATTCGGCATGTTCGTCGAGTTGAAAGACGTTTACGTCGAAGGTCTGGTGCACGTCAGCACCCTGCAGAACGATTACTACGCCTACGATCAGGTAAAACACCGCTTAGTCGGTGAGCGCACGCGTCGCAGCTTCCGCCTGGGTGATCACATCTGGGTGAAAGTGGTGGGTGTGAACCTCGAAGACCGTAAGGTCGACTTTGAGCTGACCACCGCACCCGGTAACAAAGGCAGCGCCCAGCCGGTGCCTGCCCGATCACCGCGCCGTCGCAGCAATGACAGCAAATCAGGTACCACCAAAGAAGAGTTTCTGAAGCCGGGTAAAGGCAAAAAAGCCGACAGCAAAACGGATGCAGAGGGCAAAAAGAAGAAGCCATCGCGTCGCCGTCGCAGCGCCCGCAAGAAATCCACCGGGGCTAAGAAGTAAATGAAGCTCGAAGCCGTTTACGGTATTCACGCCGTGACGACGCTGCTACAGCGGTCGGCGGATCAGGTCGTCGAAATCTGGGTGCAGAAAGGCCGTCATGACAATCGTATGCAGCGTCTGCTGGCCATGGCTGAAGAGCA
>JBPEXS010000357.1:0-5557 GCA_052031325.1 Thalassolituus sp.
TGTGTACTTGCCACCATTACCGGCATCGCCACCACAGACATCGGAGTTTTCGTCATTCGCAGGCGAATAGGTGGTAAAGAACACCTTGCCGCGGAAGGTCACCGAGGTCGACAGCACTTTCTCACCACTCAGCGTTAGCGGTACATACCAGCCCCACATGGAGTCACCAATGCCCCATTGGGCCAGTTCCGAGAAAGTAATAGCAGAAAATTCTACCGTGGGGACATTCAGACCGATCGTATCTTTGATCAGGAAGTGGTAGTTAGACACGGTCTCTTCCAGTGGTGACGCACGGTCACCACTGCCAACACTGATCAGAACATAGCCGTTGTAGTCAAAGTCGTCGTAGGGGATGCTTTGATTAGCCTGGCGTTGCTCGTAGTTGTACGAGATATACGAGATATCCGGGTTATTAAAGAAGCGACGATCATCACCTTCGGAGTTGCCGGATAAGTTGGCAATCCATCCACCTTTAGCAAAGTCATCCGCTCCCGTTGCCGCTTCATTGAAGTCAAAGCGTCATACCTTGCCACCTGTGTCGGTGGCGTAGAGCAGGTCTGCTGCACCGTTGTTGTCGCGGTCGAGTACGACAGGGTCGGTCGCAAAGCTGAACGTCATACTGTGGCTCAGGGTGGCATTAACCGAGGCTTCCCACAGCAGCTCGCCGGTTTCTGCGTCCACCATATAAATGGCATTGCCGACATCGTCGTAGGTGCGTGTGGTCTGGTCGTCTTTATCGATGTCATAACCGCCGGTAAAGAAGAGCACAACGCGGCGACTGCCATCCCAGTTGACCTGTGCCGGGATCATTTTTGACCAGGTCTGCCCCAGCTTGGAGAAGCCTGTGGTCACCGACGGCACATTCTTGTTGGTGTCCTGATACGGGCCGTGAATCTGCCAGGCAATGGTAGGATTCTCCGGATCGGTGATGTTCAGGGCGTAGTAACTACTGCCGCCACGGCGCATACCGGCGTACAGATAAACCACATCGGAGCCATCCACTTCGTTGTTGTAGTCGAGGTCCTTGTGGTAGTACGACAGCTTGCCATCCATACCATAGGCTTTGTCTGAGAGATCAGAGCTTGGGCTTTCGTAGTAGGCCGGGTTGGTCAGAAGCGGGCGCGGAATGTAAGAGAACACTTCGCCAGAATTATCCAGCTCCACGCGGAAGGCGTGCAGATAGCCACTGTTGGTGCCCATGAACAGCACCCGGTCTCCCGGGCCGTAGTTCACGATCAATGGCTGGCTGTGCAGCGGGTCTTCCATCTCAGTACGGGCAACAAATATTTCATCACCGTCGTCGTTGGTATCCGTGGCAATACCACCTATCCAGTTGATCAGACTTTCGTGTTCTTCATCCGACGCACCAGAGATACCCAGCAGATCTTTCGTCAGGCGGGTGCCGGTCAGGGTGTTGGAAATATGGCTCAGCAGGCTGCCGACCAGACCGTCTGCCGGCAGGTTGATCTCATCGGAGATAGAGACGATGTTGGTGCCGTTGTCGGTCAGGATATTCCGTTCCAGGGTCAGGCGGTTGGCCATACCGCCCTGGTCAACGTAATAGCCATCGGCCTCTTCACTCCAGTAACTGCGGGCTTCCAGCTTGAAGTACCCGCTGTCCGGGTCAATGGCATCGCCTTCAAGATAATAGGCAGACTCACCGTTTTCCGGATCAAAGTCCTGACCGATGTCAGCCAGAATCTGGCCTTCGTTACCCAGCTTGTAGCGCTTGAGGTTACCGCGCCAGCCAGTGCTTTCGGCCGGCTGGAACACGGTGTAGTAAATCTCTTCAGTGACACGCAGGCTGTTGTACGAACTTACGGCGACAGTGGGTGAAATAAAGGTCGACGGGTCAGTATTCACATTGGTGAATGAATCGCGCAGACCGTTTTTCATCTCTTCATAATTGTTGGCGCTGTAGTAGGTGCCATTGCCCGCTTCAGCGGTGTTCTGCAGCAGTTCAATGGCTTCTTCAGCATCGTCCGGGTTGCGGTCAAAGAAGCCGCCCATGGTATCGACGCTGACCGTCTGAATACCGGCCAGGTCTGAGCGCTGATCGGCGTGGGCCAGGTAGTAGGCGATTTCTTCGGTACATTCACCGCAGTTACGGGTATCCAGGTAGTCTTCGTCCGGTATCTGCTGATAGGCCGCCAGCTCCCGGATCAGATCATCAATCTCTGAGTCAGCACCGGCATCACCGGTCGGCTCGCCATCAGTAAACAGCAGAATCTTGGAAGGTGTACAGGTAAAGGATTCTGGCGGATTGTAGACCTTGTCTCTGGCGTCCGGGTCCTGCCAGACGCGGTCAAAGACCTCGGCATCGTATTCGTGCTCTTCGTCACCAGTGTACATGCCATCGGGGTTGGGGCGGGCCTCCCAGACGATGGTGCCGCGTGCACGGTCTCCGTATTCGGCTTCTTTACCGGCAAAATACAGGTGGGCCTCGTACATGGTTTCGGCAACGGGGGTCAGGGATTCGGCTGAATAGAGGTCCATCTGGCGGCTGATGATGTCTTTTACATCATTGACAGGTTCAATCGGATGATCGATATAACCTGCGGAGCTGTCGGCCTCAAACGGCATGACACCGATGTTAATTCCCGGTGTCTCGTTCAGTACATCCGACATGGCCCGGCGAACCACATCAATCCGCGACTCCACCGCAAACGACAGATAGTTCAGGTAGTTACCCGTGAGCAGGATGTTGTAGGAGTAATCGTCAATCACATGCTCGTCGTTATCCGAGTTCGAGAACGGAATGCTGTTGCTGTAGTTGGAGAGGTAATCGTAGACCGTGCCATTCCAGGTGTAGCCGTCATCCTGTTCGCATTGCAGCAGTCGGGTCTGGCCATCCTGGGTATCCACTGTGGGTAGCAGGGTGACCTCGTTACCGTTGATCATGCTCTCTGCGTCGTTGTCTTCGAAGCTGGTCATGTTTTTAACGAAGGTGTAGACATCTTCGCCGCGATCCAGAAACTCGTAGGCGTCGTCGGTCTGATAGAACTTGTAGATGTAACCGTCAGCCGAGCCATGACTGTCGCGATTGGAATAACTGCGGTCTTTCGGAGCTGACCAGCCGTGGCCGCCACGGTCAGGGTCACTCTGCTTCCAGAACACCCAACGGGCAGCGTAGAAACCTTGACGGGTAATCACGTCTTCGATGGTTTCACCTGCTGAATACGGGTTAAAGGCGCGCTGTACCGCCTTAGACATATCACAGCTGATAATGGGGTTGGTGTCCCAGTCAGACCAGACTTCATAATGCTTTACGAAGTAAGCGGCGGTCGGGTCAAAATAAAAGGCCAGGACTTCACCGGCGTTCGGGTAATCCACCAGGTGATAAAGGGGTGCGTGATACAGGTAGAGTTTATCGGGCTCGAAACCGTAGCGTCCGTCATCGTAGATGATGTTCGGGTCGTAATCTTCAACCTCCTGAGAGTTCGCCAGAATCGACATACTCTCTGAGGTGTCCATCACCAGCAGAATATTAGGATCAGCCCCTGAACCAGTTCCTGTGTATACCTCGGTATCGTCAGCCACCGCCTGGGCGGCAATGGCGGTAATCAGCAGTGAGGTCATTAAACGCATGGCAGTCTCCTTACAGCACAGGAATCAGTCGGGAGAAGCCCATCGACTGGTCCGAGGTAAAACGGTCGTTGATATCCGCTTCGGTATTAAAGGTGAACTCACGGCGCTGAAATTTCGAGGCGCTGGTATCACCGTTGAAGGTGCGGTTGATGTGGGTGGTCGGATCACCGGCGTAGACGACGTTGGTGTCCAGATCGGCGTACGAGCCAGAGGTAATGCGATCAGCCCCGACGGGGGTGCTGAGAAAGTTGCCATCGGCGTCGGTGGTGAAGCTGGTCATGGCTTCATACAGGGTGTCTTCGGTGTCACCGAATTCATTCGACTCAGAGAACTGGGCCTCCAGCTCACTCAGCGCCGCCTGAAATACCGCTTCACTCTTCTGCGAGTTGCCGACCATTTTCAGCTGCAGGGAGGAGTTCTCCATGCTGATGATGGCGAGAAAGGTGACCGCCGTCAGCATGATCAGGGAGATAACCAGAGCAGAACCGGCCTGTTTGGGTTGAGCAGTGAGTCGCGTCAGAGTCATAAGGCGCACCTGCGGATTATTCGGTCAACAGACGTTCGGTGCCGTCATCACGCACCGCCCGTCCCATGGAATTAATGATGATGTCGCCATCCTGAGCCTGATTGCCGGTGGCATCGGCCAGCATTTCAATACACAGGGTCAGTGGCATGGCGGTGCCGCCGGAGTCTGTGCAGGTACGGGCGCTGATGTTGTAGTCATCGGTTACCACCTGGTCACTGCCATTCACGTTCAGGCCCAGACCACCGGAGCCCAATGTGGTGGTGTAGGTGTCATTGCGCAGAAAGAAGCGTTCCTGGCCATCCAGAATGGTCTGCAGGGTTTTAATGGCCTCGGTGCGGTTGCCCTCACGCACGTACTGCTGGTAACTCGGAAACGCAATGGTGGTCAGCACGCCCAGAATAACGACGGCGATCATGAGTTCCATCAGGGTGAAGCCACGTACAGCTTTCATGGTGTTCAGATTCCTCATTTCAGAAGTTGGCCCGTGTCACGGTGGAGCTGAAGACCTGCCGGGTGAACTGGTCATTAAAGCTGTAAGGTTCAGCATCGAGTAATGTGTAACCTCGGCTGACGGCGGCACCGCTGGTTCTGCTCTGGGCACGGGTCAGAACGGCAACCTTAACGGCGTACACCCGGCGCCATTCCACCATGACGGATGAACCATCGGCACAGGTCGCGGAGGTGAAGGCCGCCGGAGGCGTGTCGATTTCGTCGGCGGCCAGATACGCGGTGACATTCCGGCGGCTGGTCACTGACGGGTCACACAGGCTCAGGCCGTACAGGGCGTGAATTGCCTGCACGCCAGAAGCCAGTGACTGTTCGTCAATCAGGGCCAGGCCGTCGGAAGACGTATAAGTACGGCAACGCAGTTCTGAACTGTCATCATCTTCTGCCACCCAGAACACATCCGTAACTTCGGTGCCGTCTGCCACACCCAGGCTCGCGCCGGCGCAGCTCAGATTATCTTCGGTGGTTGCGGTGCGGCGGATGGCAATGCGGTCACCCGTGCCGTTATCGGCTTCTACAGCGCACATGGCAGCGTTATCGGGGTCAGCACACAGGGTTTCAAACGGCTGATCCAGCGCGCCATCGGGGCTGTAACCGGCTTTCATCAGGGAGCGGTTAAGGAAGCTGATGGCCTAGCGACCCGACTCCTGAGCCTGAGACAGATCCTGTGAAATGGAGGAGTTGCGGTTGCTGGTGACCAGAATTTCAGAGGCAAAATAACTGATCACCAGACCCAGGGTCATGGCAACCAGCAACTCCACCAGAGTAAAACCGGAGTGACCAGAGGCCGGGGAATGAGCAACAGAAGAGGAATTCGATACAGTCATAAAATCACGGCCAGAAACTGATGCTGTAGGAAGAACGCTGGTCGGCGGAGATGCTTTCCTGGTTGACCAGGAAACGCTGACTACCGTCATCGTTCCTGCCGGTAACTTC
>JBPEXS010000358.1:0-1869 GCA_052031325.1 Thalassolituus sp.
GAGGTGTTGGTGTCCTGATATTCGTCCACCAGCAGGTAGCGGATCTTTTTCTGCCAGCGGGTCAGCACCTCGGGGTGATCGCGGAACAGAATGGTCGGCCCCATGATCAGATCGTCAAAGTCGACCGCGTTGTAGGCCTTGAGCATGCGCTGGTACTTGGCGTAGGTGTGCGAGATCAGCACTTCCTGTGGGCTTTCAGCCTTGGCAACGGCTTCATCCGGTGTGACCAGGTCGTTCTTGAGATTACCGATGCTGTTTTGCACCAGCTCCAGCATGTCGCCGTCGCCGCCGTGATCTTTGTGCATGATGTCACGCAGGATGCCGCGGCAGTCGTCCTGATCGAGAATCGAGAATCCGGCTTTGTAGCCTGCCGTTGCCAGCTCCTGACGCAGAATGTTCAGCCCCAGGTTATGGAAGGTGGATACGATCAGACCGCGCGCGCCACCCCGCCCCACCAACTGCGATACACGCTCTTTCATCTCGCGCGCCGCCTTGTTAGTAAAGGTTACGGCGGCGATGTGGTGCGACTTAATGCCACAGGCGTCGATCAGGTAGGCGATCTTACGGGTGATCACACTGGTCTTACCTGAACCTGCGCCCGCAAGCACCAGCAATGGGCCGTCAATGTACTTGGCAGCTTCTTTCTGGCGGGGGTTCAGTTGACTCAGATCGACCACGGATTTTCCTCTTGTTGAGTGCCGATTTTACCAGTTATGTGGCCAGAGCGAACGCTTGACTTTCATCATGTCGTAATAGGTCAGTGTCCGTTTGCGTCACTTTTTTCCGGACAATATTTCGCAAAAGTTGGATTTGTAGCCTATACGTATTGAAACGATGTTTTTTCGGGTAAGAATTAAGGATGACAGAACAGCCGACTCTGTTAGCGCTGGGAACGGAGAAACCCGTGCCACTGAGAATGATCGACTGGCTGCGGGCGGAGACCGCCGGGCATCCGCACACCCTGCAGACAGGTATGCTCAGTGATGTCAGCCTGACCGGCGAAGACGAAGTCGCCATTCTGTTTGCCCCCTCTCAGTCTGACCAGCTGAAAGCATCTGCCCAATCCCTGTCTGAGCAGATTCCGACGCTGGTCATTGGTGCGCCTGACCAGCGCTGCCATTATCCGAACGCCTCTGTGTGGCTGGACGAACAACAGCTGACCCCTGCGCTGGTTTCTGCTGCGATGCAGACTATCTGCAGCGAAGTCCGCCGTACGTTGAGCCCACTGTCTGCGCATGACCGTATTTTTCCCAAGCTGGCATGGCGCCTGATCCGTGAAGAAACGCTGTGGATGCAGCTGATCAGTTGTCGCTGGCAGGAACAGGAAGCCAGGCGCCACCCGGAATTGCGGGCCAAAGCCCAGATGGATTTTGAACAACGTCTGCGCAGCTGTGCTCCGGACGATGCGCTGATGGGTAAACTGCTGGATGATCAGTTTGTGGTCATCAGCCATCACCGCCTGCACCTGGCGAGCCGCTGGATCAAACCGTCAGATGCCGACGCCCCCCTGCCCTGGGATATCTTTTTCAGTAAACCTCAGGCCATTACCGGCAACGACAAACCGGAAGATATTCTGGAAACCTGCGTGCGCGATATGGAGCAACAGCGCATGCTGCAATGCGGCCTGAGCCCAAGCCAGCCAGCCCAGGGGCTGGATACGGTGGTCAATGAAATCGGACGGGCGCTGCAGAAGCGAGAGTTCTATCTGGAATTCCAGCCACAGTACGATACCCGCAGTGGCCGCCTGGAAGGCGCTGAAGCCCTGCTGCGCTGGCTGCATCCTGAAATCGGCATTATTTCTCCGGCACAGTTTATCCACGATGCCGAAATGGCAGGTCTGATGCGCGCCCTCGGTCATTGGGTGCTGGT
>JBPEXS010000359.1:0-1087 GCA_052031325.1 Thalassolituus sp.
AGAGATTCTGATGACGGTGAATGTTTTCCACCACCACGATGGCGTCATCGACCAGAATACCGATGGAGAAAATCAGCGCGAACAGAGATACCCGGTTTAGGGTAAAGCCCCACGCCCATGAGGCAAACAGAGTCACTGTCAGCGTCAGAATAACCGCTGTACCGACGATGGCAGCTTCGCGTTTACCCAGAGCAATGAACACCAGCACCACCACAGAGAGGGTGGCAAAGAGCAGCTTCTGAATCAGCTTGGTGGCTTTGTCGTTGGCGGTCTCGCCGTAGTTGCGGGTGACGGTCACTTCCACGTCATCGGGAATGATCACGTTCTTCAGAGCATCAACCCGTTTAACCACAGCTGCAGCCACATCAATGGCGTTTTCGCCCGGCTTTTTGGTAATGGCCATGGTGATGGCCGGAAAAGTCTGCCCACCCTGTGCTGCATTTTCACCAAACCAGACGTAATTCTGCGGTGGCAGTGGGCCATCGCTCAGGTCGGCGATATCACGCAGGAACACAGGGCGGCCATCACGTACGGCGATCACCAGTTCAGCAACATCCTGAATACGCTCAAGGAATGGTCCGGCTTCCAGCTCAACCTCCTGGTTGCCCTGCAACAGGCTACCCACAGGCATACCCTGATTGGCCGCCTGCAAGGCACCGGACAGCTCCTGAATGGTGATCCCCGCGTTGGCCAGACGTGCCGGATCCACGGAAACCATGATCACACGACTGTTACCGCCAATGCTGTACACATCACGGGTTCCAGGTACGCGTTTGATCTCACTTTCGAGACTGTTGGACACCCGCTCAAGATCGAAGGCCGTGGTGTCGTCGCGGGCGCTGTGCAGCGTCAGCGATACAATCGGCACATCATCAATGCCCATTGGCTTGAGCAGTGGCGGATACACGCCGAGATTCTGCGGCAGCCAGTCCGCGTGAGAATCCAGAGTATCGCGCAGGCTCACCAGCGCATCGTTGCGCGGTACACCCACTTCAAACTGCACGGTCAGCACGGCCATGCCCTGCTGTGATACCGACATCACATGCTCAACGCCTTTTATGCGTGAAAGTACATGCTCGGCGGGCGT
>JBPEXS010000036.1:0-1381 GCA_052031325.1 Thalassolituus sp.
AGCGGCTGGAATTTCACCGATAACCAGTTCCATGACATCGGCCTGATGACAGAGGATATTGGTCGTTATGCGGTTGATCCCTCCTCAGAGAAAAACCGCTATGCGTTTAAAACCCCCAGTCTTCGCAACATCTCTCATCGTGCGCCCTTTATGCACAACGGGTCTGTACCAACGCTGGATGCGGTGATTATTCACTATCTGGCCGGTGGCGTACCTCGCCCTTCGCGATCAGATGATATGAAGCCAATACCTTTTACGGCCGATGAGATGGCCGACCTCAAAGCGTTTCTTCTGACTCTTCAGGGTGAAGATCAGCCAATGTCTCTGCCATCACTGCCGTTGTAATTAAGGAGTCACCAATGAATATCGTTGTCCGTCTGATGGCCAGCTTTATCGGCATCATCTGCATCTACAATTTCCTGCTGTGGAATTTCATCGATGAAGCCGGCGAGCGCAGTAAACAGGTGTTGGTGAAAAGTGAGCAGTCACTGAAACTGATCGATCACAGCCGTGCCTCCTGGGATGCGTTCCGTGATACGCGTGATTACACCAGTTCTGTATTGGCCATGATTGAGCCCATCGACAGTGATGAGGTGAAGACAGAATTCGATCGTCTGTATAACCTCTTTTATCACGAGTTAGAACTGATGGAAGCAATGGGTGGAGACCACCCCGAATTCAAAGAGCATGTGATTGATGCCGAGCGTCTGGCCAATAGTTGGAAAGAACAGATGCTTGCCAGATTGTCGTCCAGCAACAGTGTCAGCCTGCCAACGGATCTGTCTACGGCGACGCGCGGTGATGAACTTGAAGTACTGATCAACAGCCTGGTTGATGAAACGGTGGCAGAAGCCGATGCGTTTGCGGTCAAAACCGAAGCTGAGCTGGAAGCATCCAGCGGGCAGGCCATGATGCTGACCATCGGCGTGGCCGTGATGACCTTGCTGCTCTCAGGTTTCCTGGCCTGGACCATCAGCCGTCCGATTCAGTCACTGGCAGACCGGATGAAAAGCCTTGCCGGTGGCGATATCGACAGCAAAGTGCCGTTTACGGCGAAAGCGGATGAAATTGGTGCGATGGCAAGAGCGGTTCAAGTCTTTCAACAAGCCGCCGTCGCACGGGATCAGCTGAGCCGTAATATTGATCAGGCGGTGAGGGATCTGAAAAACAGTGCGGCACAGCTGAGTGGCATCGCCTCTTCAACCCGCTCAGACCTGCAGCAACAGCAACAGCGCGTGGAAAGTGTTTCTGACTATATTCAGCGGACTACACAAGAGCTGAAACAGGTCGGCGAACAGACGCGCGAAGTGTTAAGCCAGAGTCAGTTTGCGGCAGAGCGCACCAGTCAGATCACGGGTGAAGTTGAGACCTCCAACCGAAC
>JBPEXS010000360.1:0-9960 GCA_052031325.1 Thalassolituus sp.
CTGAATGTTTCCCAGACGGTTACTAAAACCAGTAAGCCGCTGATCACCGAACTGCTGATTACTGATAAAGCCGATCTGCAGAGCGCCAGACTGGAACTGAAATACTGGTAAGCAGATGCGCTATTTTTTCACTCTGTTGATTCTGCTGGCGTCACTGGCGCAGGCAGAAACAGATTCGCCAGATACGTCATCGTCCGCCACAACGGATGATTCAGCCACCCCGCAGGAGCAGGGTGAGCTACCGGCTGTGCTGGAAAATCTCGGTCTTTCGGCGGAAGACGAGATTGCCCTGATCCGGGGTAATTTCATGTACAGCTACCTCACGCACGACTATTACCTGACCCTGTTTTATCTCGACGAGCTGAATGCATTGCGCGGTGATACTGAACAGGATTCAGAATCCGATGTGATGCGTGCAGCTGTCCTGCTGGCGCTGGGTCTGGAGCAGGATGCCGATCGTATTTTCAATGAGGTAATCAACAGCGGTGGTCAGGCATCGGGTGATGCCTGGTACTTCCTGGCTAAGCGCTGGATGCAACTGGGGGAGGCCGAAAAAGCAGAACAGGCTGCCCGGCGCTCAATCGAATCGCCCACTCCAGTGCGTCAAAGTTTCGATGCTGAAGTACGTATGATTCTGGTCAGCAGTATTGCTGCACAGAACCGGGTTGGGGATGCGCAGGCTGCCTTGCGGGGTCTTCCGGATGATGATGTCTGGGCTGGGTACGCCAAGTACAACCTGATTCTGGCGATGATTCGGACCAACTATTACAGCCCTGAGCTGAAATCCATGGTTAAAGAAGCCGTGTACTACCTGCCGCAGACGGATGAAGGCGCTGTTCTGCGCGACCGTACGCTGCTGATTGCGGGCATCCATGCCATGGAAAAAGAAAAATACCGCCTCGCTGACCGCTATCTGCGCGATATCAGTCTCAATACCACCTTTACCGCACCGGGCCTGCTCAATTACGGCTGGAATCTGTTCCTGGAAGGCCGCTACGAAGACGCTGTTCAGCCATGGCGGGTGCTGCGTGGTCTGTTTAATCATGCCGATCCGGATGTGATCGAATCTCTGGTAGCCGTGCCTTTTACTCTTGAGCTGTTTCAGGCAACGAATCAGTCGGTGGTTGCGTATCGTGATGTTGAACAGCACCTGACCAATGCCATCGCCCATCTGCGTGAGCTGAATGACCCGGCGCTTATCTCTGACTGGCTGGCAAACTGGGAGCGCATCAACCGCGCTGAAGCATGGGGCTGGAACCGCAATACCCTTTCCGTTTTTCATGATGATCCGCTTACGGCGCGCCTGTACCCCATGCTTGACGATGATGTGTTCCTGACCGAAGTCGAACTGCTGCACGACCTCAATCGTCTGGCCGATGACCTTACAGACACCACTCGCAGCCTGGATCTCTGGTCTGATGTGGTTGATCAGCGCCGTGAATACCTGACCAATCTGGATGCAGAAACCGTTCTGGATGCCTACGAAGACCGTCAGGAAGTACTGCTGAAAAAAGTACTGGATCTGCAGTCGCGTATCATGCGCGAGCGTAAAGATGTCTTTGGCTATGCCTCCGCGGATGAAAAAGACAATGTCGACCGCCTGGCACGGGTCGTTGAAAACATCATTGCTGTTCAGAAATCCGAGCCTTCCAATCCGGAGCTTGGGCGCTATAAAGAACGCTGGCGTCGCATGCGTGGCCTGTTGTTATGGCAGGTTAATGAGGCCCGACCTCAGCGCCAGTGGGATGCCGACAGTGATCATATGGCGCTGCGCTCTGAAACTGACAGGCTGTTTGCTCAGCTGGAGTACACTCGCAACTCGCTGGTCTGGGCTGACAACAGCTGGAAAGGCTTTATGCCGCGCATAGAAGAGCTGCGCCTCGATTCTGTATCCCTTCAGGCTTACAGCCGTTCTCTGCATCGTATGCAGAAAGAGTATGTGATTGAACTGGCTCAGGAGCATATGAACGAGCTGGACAAACGCCTGACCCTTTATCTGGCGCAGACACGCCTTGCGCTGGCACGCCTGTACGATGATGCGTTGCAACAGCAGATCTCAGTCTCTCCGGAGGCCAGACCATGATGCGACTGTCATTGCTGATGTTGGTGTCGTTGTCGTTGGGTCTCTCTGGCTGTAGCACGATGAACCGCATGCTGGGTGGGTATGAAGAGCCTGAACGCCTACAGGAGATCGGTTCACTTAAGCTGCGTCTCATGTCCAATGAGCCGCTGGCAGTGGACCACGAATCCGTGATCAACAGCTACAAAGCCTACCTTGAAGTCAGTGAAGATCCGGAAATGCGGGTCCGGGTCGCACACCGTATTGCCGGCCTTAAGCTGGACTGGGATGAAATCCGTGGCGACGAACTGGATGATAATCTGGAGCTGTTTGCGCAGGAAGACCGCGATCTTGCAGAAGCATCCATTCAGGATTACATCACGCTGGTGACCGAGTATCCGGAACGTCCGGATAACGATGTGATCTATTATCAGCTGGCCCGCGCTTACATGCTGACCGGTCGCATTAATCTGGCAATCAATGCGTTGCTGGATCTCACCGAGCGGTTTCCTGAGTCTGAATATTTCCTCGAGTCCCAGTTCCGTCTGGGGCGGATGCTCTATGCTGTTGGTGATTTCGAGGCCTCAGCCGAGCATTTTGCCGTGGTAATCGGAATCGGCACCGAAGATAACCCGTACTACATGGATGCTCAGTACCTGCAGGGCTGGAGCATCTTTAAACAGGCGCGCTATGAAGACAGTCTGCTGGCCTTCACGGCCATGCTGGATGAGCACTTCCCGGACGACGAAGTGCTGCGCGCTGCGGAAGGCTCAGAGCTGGAGATTCTGAACGACACGTTGCGCATCATGGCGCTGATGTTCGATTACATGGGTGAGTGGAACGATATCGCTGCGTTTTACGACGTGCACGGTCCGCGTTATTACGAATACCGCATCTACGCTGAACTCTCTAACCAGTACTACGACAAAAAGTACTATCGCAACTCTGCGGCTACACTGCAGGCGTTTGTTGATCGTTACCCGGATGATGATCTGGCCGTGCTCTATTACCGTCGCCTGATCGATGGTTACGAGCGTGCTAACTACCCGGTGCTGCAGCGGGAACACAAAGCCATCTTTATTGACCGCTTTGGTGTCGGATCAGACTACTGGAATACCCATGACGAGGCGGTGCGCACTCAGATCACGGTTGCCCTGGGTGATTATCTCTGGGATCTCTCGACGTTTCATCACGGCTCAGGTCAGGCTACGGACAACCCGGAACTGCAGGCCAGTCATTACAACGAGGCCGTGCGCTGGTACCGCGAATACATCCGCAGCTTCCCGAATGCCCCGGATGCCGTGCAGGCAGAGTTCTACCTGGCGGAAGTGTCCTTCAGCTTAGGCAATTACGCCGAAGCGCGGGATAACTACGAAATCGTTGCCTATCAGTATCCGTATTACGAAAAAGCCTCAGAAGCCGGTTACGCCGCATTGCTGGCGTACGCAGAGTATGAGGCACCATCCGCTGAGATGGCGGTCTGGCGCCAGCAGCACGTGGCCAGCGCGCTGCGTTTTGTTGAAGAGTTTAAGGACGATGCGCGACGGGGCAGTGTGCTGGTGAACGCTGCAGAAATGCTGCTCGCCGACGGTTATTTCGAAAAAGCGCTTGAGACAGCGCGTTATGCACAGACCCCGGGCATGAAACTCGAAGGTCGTTATGCGTACGGAGCTGCTCTGGTGCAGGGGCATTCTGCGTTCGAACTGGAAGAATACGCCGAGTCCGAACAGGCCCTGTTACGTGCCTCCGAATGGGAATACATCGATATGGGGCGGCGTGCAGATCTGCGCCAGAAAGCCGCTGCGGCAATTTATCGCCAGGGTGAAGCCGTGCGTCACAGTGATCCTGCACTGGCGGTCAGTCACTGGCTGCGCATTCAGAATATCGTGCCGGAAAGCACCATACGTGAAAATGCCGAATACGATGCCGCAACCCTGCTGATGACCATGGGTGATTTTGAGCGTGCAGAGCGTGTGCTGCTGTCATTCCGCAATGATCATCCAAAGAGCACCCTGCAGGCGGACATACCGGATAAGTTAATTCTGGTTTACGAAGAGCAGGAAAAGTGGCTGCCGGCTGCGGATGAGCTGGAAGGCATCGCCATGAACGGTGATGATCGCGATACCCGTCGCATCGCCACCTTCCAGGCGGCAGAGTACTACGAAAAAGGCGGTGACGATCTTAACGCCATTCGTCTCTACAAACAGTACGCCCATGGCTGGAAAGAACCGTTTGAGCCTTCACTGGAAGCGCATTACAAGCTTGATCAGATCTACAAGAAGCAGGGCGAAGAAGAGAAGCGTCGTTTCTGGCTGGATAAGATCATCACACTGCACATCAATGCGGGTAATGCTCAGACCGAGCGTTCGGCGTACCTTGCTGCTCAGGCCGCTTTTGAATTGGGCGAGTTTGAGCGCAATAAGTTTGAGCTTGTCACCATTTCTCTGCCGCTGTCGCGCAGTATTGTGGCTAAGAACCGTCTGATGCAGGGGGCCATGAAGCGCTATACCCAGGCGGTTGAAATGGAGGTGCGCGACTTCACCACGTCGTCCACCTTCCATATCGGTAATATGTACGCTCAGTTCAGCCGTGGTCTGCTCGAGTCAGAGCGCCCTCGTGGAATGGATGAGCTGGAAGCTGAAGAGTATCAGTTCCTGCTCGAGGATGAGGCTTTCCCATTGGAGGAGGCCGCCATCCGTATTCATCAGACCAACATAGCCCGCGCCTATGATGGCCTCTACGACGAGTGGGTCAAACGCAGCTTTAAATCGCTGGCAGAGCTGATGCCGGGCCAGTACGACAAGACAGAGAAGGCAGAGACCTATGTCAAACAGATTCGCTAATCCCTCAGTGGCGTTCCTGCTGGCGCTTCTGCTGGTGTCTGGTCTGTCAGGCTGTGCCTTTAATAAAGGCGGTAAAGAAGTCTGGGATGGCCGTGACCCGTTTGCAGAGGCGGCGAAAACAGCGCCGCTGACCGACGAATTTAAACAGCGTTTTGGCCTTGGCCTGACTAAGCTGGTGCAGGCTCAGGAAGGTACTGCGCCGGCGGATGAGGCTCAGGCGCACTGGCTGGCACTGACCACCGACTATCCGCAATATCCGGGTGTCTGGGTGAATTATGGTCTGACCCAGGCTCTGACCGGAGACCACGATGTCGCCGTACTGGCTTATCGTGAGGCCCTGACCATCAACCCGGCCTACTGCGATGCATTTAATCTGGTGGCGGTTTCTCAGCGTGAGCAGGGCCTGTTCATAGAATCTCAGGCCAGTTATGAGTCTGCTATCAGCTGTAATCCGCAGCAGGGTACTTATTATTACAATCTGGGAATCCTGTTTGATCTTTATCGCAATGATCTGGAATCTGCACTGACTGCGTACCGTAAAGCCCGCAGGCTCATGCCGGATGATGAGAAACTCGGTATCTGGATTGTGGATCTGGCGCGTCGTACTGATCAGTCTGACGAAGACCCTCAGGCAATTGATGACTGGTATTTCAATCTGACCGGTACTTCTGCCGCTGAACAGCAGGAAGAGACTGTAACGTCTGAAGAGACCTCCTCGCCAGAAGAAGAGGTCCTGAATGGTGCTGAAGCAGATGTGGATGCTGAGTCGGAGTCAGAACCTGTGGATGACACTGAATCGGCAGTCGAAGAACCGGCCATTCAGTACAACGAACGCATTAACCCGTTCCTGCCAGATGACAGCGCTACCGAGCCTGAAGCTGAGCCAGAAACGGTTGGGGAGGTCACAGAGTGATGACTGCAATCCGCACTATGTTCATGATGTTACTGCTCACAGCGATGCAGCTGCTGTCAGTCCCTGTGTTTGCTGCTGATGGCGAAGAGGGTGATGTGATCCGCCTCGATGGTGTAACGATTCAGGGCAACAGCGAAAACCCCAATGTATTATTTGTGAATGCCTGGCAGCCGCCACCGGGAACCGGTCGGCTGTACCAGGGTATTACCAGTTTCAACAAGCACTGGCTGACGCCGGTGAGCCGTGAGAGTCTTGCCCGCGAGACGCATTACAGCAAACGCTATGTGGAAAATCCGGAAAAAGAATCGCGCCTGAAAGACATACTGGATGTCAATTGAGGTAAGGTTCTTTCAACCGTTATTTAATGTTTAAATCTACCGGCTTCAAAGCCAAAAACAATAGTTAAAACCGGGAGTTATTGATGGACAGTGTTATTCGTTTTCTGCAGGAAGGTGGCGCATTTATGTATCCGATTGCCATTATCATGGTTATCGGTCTGGCGATTGCGCTGGAGCGCATAATCTTTCTGGCCAGGGAAAAGTCGGGTAACCGTCGGGCGTTTGAAGAAATCTTTCCGATGCTGCAGAAGCGCGATTTCCGTAGCGCCCTGAATTATGCCGGTAGCTCAGACACGCACATTGCGACAATTTTTGCTGCAGGCATTCAGCGTATGCCATCGGCGCAGCGTCGTGAAGATGTGGAGTACGCCCTTGAAGAAGGCCTGATGGAAGCCATTCCTCAGCTGGAGAAACGCACTCCCTACATCGCGACTCTGGCCAACGTAGCAACCCTGCTGGGTCTGCTGGGTACCATTATGGGTCTGATTGCGGCCTTTACCGCCGTTGCCAACGCAGCGCCTGCTGAGAAAGCTACCCTGCTGTCACAGAGTATTTCTGTCGCCATGAATACCACCGCATTTGGCCTGATTGCAGCGATTCCGCTGCTGCTGCTACACAGCTACCTGCAGACCAAAACCGCTGAAATTGTCGACAGTATTGAGATGGCAGGTGTGAAATTCCTGAACACCATCACCGACAAGAAACCAGGAAATACGTCCGGCACTAACGGTTAAGCTGGAGCTGTATCCCGATGAGACGCCATAAGAAAATCAGAGAAGAGGCGGAGCTCAACGTAACATCCTTCATGAACCTGATGATTGTCCTGGTGCCGGTGCTGTTGTTGAACATGGTGTTCTCACAGTTGTCGGTTCTGGATCTCAGGCTCCCCGCACCGGATCAGCCCGATGCGGTGATTGACCCGGAAGACGTTACGCTTGAAGTGACCGTCAGGAAGACTGGCTTTGTCGTTGCCCGCACCTACCGCGAGCAGAATGAAGTGCTGGCTACGATTCCTGCGACCGCCTCAGGTCCTGACTATGACAAGTTGTCCTCGACGCTGCAGGACATCAAAAAGAACCCGCTTTTCAAAGAAAAGACGGACATTACCCTGTTGCCTGAACCAGGTACTGATTACCAGACGTTAATCTCGGTCATGGACACCGTGCGCGAGTACCCGGCTGTCGTAGCCGCTTCGCTGGTTGATGCCGTGCTGTTCCCGGATATTTCCTTGGGTGATGCTGAAGAGCAGGAGGTGGCACCATGAAAATGTCACGCCGTGCTCTGCGTATGCAACGCAATCACAAGCGCAACAGTGGTCGCAGCACGCTTAACCTGACAGCCCTGATGGATATTTTCACCATTCTGGTGTTCTTCCTGATGGTGAACCAGTCTGAGGTAGAAGTTGCCAACAATGACAGTGTCGATCTGCCGGTATCCGTGGTTGAAAATAAACCGGAAGACCAGCTGACCGTGATGGTTACGCGTTCTGAGATACTGGTTCAGGGGCGTTCAGTCCTGCTGATCAGTGCACTGGATGATCTGGAAGAGAAACTGATACCGGCATTGCAGAATGAGCTGCGTTATCAGGCGGACCGTCGCCCGGTGCCAGCGGGTGAATCAGACTCCGGACGGCCGATTACCATTGTTGGTGATAAGAACACGCCGTATTCCGTGCTGAAAAAAGTGATGAATACCTGTGCTGAGAGTGGCTTTAATGACGTCTCTCTGGCGGTGAATCATCGCGATGCAGCAGGGGGCGCCTGATGAACAGACCTGATCAAACGCCTGGCCTGTTGTGGTCAGATACGGGCAACGATCGCCTGCTCAAGGTGCTTGTGCTTGTTCTGCTCGGACTGGTGCTGGTCATCGGTATTATTGTTCCTATGATCAATCTGCCTGAACCTGACCGGTCTGAGCTGGAGGAAATTCCACCTCAGCTGGCACGTCTGGTTGAGCGCAAAAAGGAAATTCCTCCACCAGAGCCTGAGCCCGTTGTGCCTGATGTGCAGGAAGAGCCAGAACCAGAGCCTGAGCCGGAACCAGAGCCACAGCCTGAACCGGAGCCTGAACCGGAGCCTGAACCTCCTAAGCCTGAACCGGTGAAGCAGGAACAGAAGAAAGAAGTCGAGGCGACCGAAGAACAGCGTCAGGTGGCGCGTGAAAAAGCCCGTGAGTCTGTCGGTACTGAAGCTCTGTCAGCACTGGCTGACCTGCGTGCGCAGTTGCCGGTCGCTGCCCTGGCAACATCAAGTTCTGGCCTCAGCAGTGGTGGCAGTCAATCCACCGAGATTGGTTCTGTCGTTAACCGTGATGCTGCGACCAGCAGTTCCGGTGGGGTAGATACCTCTGAGTTGACCACCTCTACGACCGGTGAAACACTGGCTGCGCGTGAAGTGACTCAGGTTGAGGTCACGGAAGAGCAGGTTGCGTCAAATGCGGCGCTGCGTAAGCGCTCTACAGAAGAGCTGCGGTTGGTATTTGAAAGTTATAGTGTGCATTATGACAAGATTTACCGTCGTGCTCTGCGCGGTAATCCGGCATTGGAAGGTACCGTAACACTGGCATTGACCATTCAGCCGAACGGCACCGTCAGTGCATGTGAGGCCACTAAGACGGAGCTGGATGACGCTGGATTGATCCGTAGGGTAGAATCCAAGTGCCGTCAGATGCAGTTCGAAAACCGGCCACAGGTTGAAGTTGCTAAAGTGGAATACCCAATCCGCTTCAACCCGTAGTCGTCAGAGTGATTAATGCCCTGAGCAGGCTGTTTGTCTGCTTCGGGTATCAGTTGCTCTGTAACAGAGCCGGGCGACACCGGAGTCACCCGGCAAACTGTTTTTTGCCGTTCATCTCAGGCAGGAAGCGAGAATAAATCCAATAACACAGGCGTAAGGGGAGTGAAATGAACATTGAGTTTTTCCAGGAGCGTTATCCTGCGGATTACCAGAAAACAGTTGATCTGAGCCAAAATTCCTCAGTCATCGAAATCTTCAACGAATTCGTGAAAAAGTTTGCAGGTAAACCTGCGTTCACCTGTCTGGGTCAGACCATGACCTACGACGAACTGGATCAGAAGAGTGCGGATTTTGCCTCTTACCTCCAGAACAACACCAGCCTGAAGCCTGGCGACCGCATCACGGTTATGCTGCCAAACGTTCTGCAGTACCCGATTGCCGTGTTTGGTGCCATGCGCGCAGGTCTGGTCGTGGTGAACACCAATCCGCTCTACACCGAGCGTGAAATGGAACACCAGTTTAACGATGCGGGCGCGAAAGCCCTGGTCGTTCTGGCTAACATGGCTGACAAGGCCGAGAAAGTCATTCCGAAAACCGACGTGCAACATGTCATCGTCACTAATGTGGGTGATATGCACGGACTGGTTAAACGCACACTGATCAACAATGTGCTCAAGCACGTTAAGAAAGAAGTCCCGGACTTCAGCATTCCGAACTCCGTGTCCTTCCGCGATGCACTGAGTAAAGGCGCTGGCAAGGCGTATACCCCAGTGCCGGCGAAGCCAGAAGATATTGCGATTCTGCAATACACAGGTGGTACTACCGGCGTTGCCAAAGGTGCGATGCTGACCCAGAGCAACATCATGGCCAATATGCACCAGTCCAAGGCGGTGTTTGAAAAGGCCATGAATGAAGGCGAAGAAGTGGCTATCTGTCCACTGCCGCTGTATCACATTTATGCCTTCACGGTTCACTGCATGGTGTTCCTGCAGTCCGGTGGCCATAACATTCTGATTCCGAATCCACGTGATCTGCCGGGCTTTATTAAGGCCATTCAGGATGTAAAATTCAC
>JBPEXS010000361.1:0-1353 GCA_052031325.1 Thalassolituus sp.
GGTGTCTGTGTGGCTATTCCGCCGGTTGAAGCTACCCCAGTACCAACCGGAACCCCGAAAACTGGCTATATGATCGAGTCAATGATGACGGCCATTGCGCATAACCTGAAAGCGGATATTGAGGGTACAGAGGCAAAAGCCAAGGGTACCTGGAGCGCCATTTGTCTGGCTGATATGGGCGATACCGGTGCAGCCTTTGTGGCCATCCCCCAGATTCCTCCCCGCAACGTCACCTGGTTTAAGAAAGGTAAGTGGGTACACCTGGGCAAAATCGCCTTTGAGAAGTACTTCTTACATAAGATGAAGACCGGATCCAGCGAGCCGATTTATGAGAAATACGTGCTTAAGTCCATGGGGATTAACCGCCTGCAGGAAGAGGAATAACGCCTGCCTCTGAACCCCAGATACAAAAAAGCCGCTCAATGAGCGGCTTCTTCATTCAGAGGTGAACAGTGATTACTGCTCAACACCCTTCATGGTCAGCTTAACGCGACCTTTCTGATCCACATCCATCACGTGAACCTTAACCATCTGGCCTTCGGTCAGGTAGTCAGACACGTTCTCAACACGATCTTCGCTGATCTGAGAGATGTGCAGCAGGCCGTCTTTGCCAGGCAGTACGGTGATGAAAGCACCAAAATCAACGATCTTGCTGACTTTACCTTCGTAGGTCACACCGACTTCGATTTCAGCGGTAATGGCTTCAATCATGGCCTTAGCCTTATCGGCGCTGGCTTTGTCGGCGGCAAAAATCTTGATTTCGCCGTCGTCGTTAATGTCCACAGAGGCACCGGACTTCTCGGTGATTTCACGGATGGTGGCACCACCTTTACCGATCACTTCACGGATCTTGTCAGAGTCGATCTTCATCGCCGTCATGGTCGGGGCGTTTTCAGACAGCTCGGTACGAGGCTCAGCGATCACTTTGTTCATGTCGTTCAGGATGCTCAGACGCGCGGCCTTGGCTTTTTCCAGAGCGATGCTCATGATTTCTTCGGTGATACCTTCGATCTTGATGTCCATCTGCAGCGCGGTAATACCTTCGTCGGTACCGGCTACTTTGAAGTCCATGTCGCCGAGGTGGTCTTCGTCACCCAGGATGTCGGTCAGAACCGCGAACTTGTCGCCTTCTTTCACCAGACCCATGGCAATACCGGCAACCGGTGCTTTGATCGGCACACCCGCGTCCATCAGGGACAGAGAGGCACCACACACAGACGCCATAGAAGAAGAACCGTTGGATTCGGTGATTTCAGACACCACACGAACGGTGTACGGGAATTCTTCCTGAGTTGGCATCATGGCCTGAACACCACGACGGGCCAGACGACCGTGACCGATTTCACGACGACC
>JBPEXS010000362.1:0-2287 GCA_052031325.1 Thalassolituus sp.
CGGCTACGCATTGTCCTGACTGTGGGCACAGAGTGAGTAAAAAGCGTGCGAACTGCTTTTTCTGTGGCTCGAAGGTGAATAGTTTCGGTTTCTGAGTTCAGGCCCCCGTCGCCAGACTCGCGCCGAACGCCATAAAAATCCCTCCGACGGTCGTATTACTTACGGCCGTCAGTGTTTTATGCCTGCGGAAATACGCCGCCAGCCAGATTCCGCCAAAAATCAGCCCAACTAAATACAGTACGCTGAAGAACTGCACAATCACACCCAGTATCAGAAAGGACAGCCCCGGTTGCGCATAGTCCGGGTCCACGAACTGAATAAAAAATGAAATGTAAAAGATGATGGCTTTGGGATTCAGCAGACTGACCACAAGAGCGGTGCGGAAGTGCCCTTTGCTGTTGACCTGAGTCACCTCCATGTCGTCGGTTGGCAGATGTCGTGTTTTCCAGCTCTGCCATGAGGCGATTATCAGTTTCGCACCGATCCATGCAAGGTACGCAGCCCCCGCGTATTTCAGCACCAGATAAAGCGTCGGCATGGTTTTCAGGGCGGAGGCCACACCCACAGATGACAGGACGATCAGTATCAGGTCACCGGTAAAGACACCACCGGCAGCACGGAATCCGGCACGCAGCCCAAAGCGTGAGGCTGCCGTCATCACATACAGTGAATTAGGCCCGGGGAGCAGAACAATCACGATGGTGCCGATGATAAAAGTGGTGAGGTCGGTAATGCCAAACAGCATACTGGTTCCGTATGAAAGATAAGCGCAGGAATCTAACTGCAAAGGGCTGAGCAGGAGTGTAACGCAGACGATAGTGGCACCGACAGTCTCGGTTTAATTACCTTTGATGTATGATTTCAGGGGTTCATTCAGAGTCTCACTGTGATTTATGTTTAAGATACAGCCCATCATCGCCTGTCAGGATGACATCATCTGCCAGATCATCCGTGATGTTGGTGCTGAATTTGGTGCGGTGGGTGAGGGTTATGGCCCTGGCGATGCCGAGGTAGTGGCCATGAGTCAGCACTATCACCCACAGCAGGGCAGCCAGTATCTGGTGGGTTTGGTAAACGGACAGATCGCTGGTGGTTGTGGTATTGCCCCCTTCAGCGATGCAGGCAGTATCTGTGAATTACGAAAGCTGTTTCTGTTGCCCGAATTTCGCGGGCTGGGGTTAGGTAAAGCGCTGACACTTCAGTCATTAGAGTTTGCCAGATCTGTGGGGTATCAGCAGTGTTATCTGGATACTCTGAGCGCTATGACACAGGCAATCGGGCTGTATGAATCTCTGGGTTTTTCCCACCTTGATCAACCGCCACCAGAAACCCCTCACGGTGGCTGCGATGTATGGATGCTGAAACCGCTCTGAATGCACGCTTTGCCAGTGCAGATCTGAATGTTCAACTATCAACCGACATGGAGAGTTTTTGTGAAACACCCCAGTAAGCAATCCTTTAAACCCGTTATGGCTGTGGCCGTCGCGTCTTTAACCGCGTTCTCAATATTGCAGCCCTCTGTCGTTCAGGCGGGTGATTTTTATCTGGCACCTTATGTGAGCGCCGGAACGCTCAATCAGGATGCCATCGACGAGTCCTACCTTCTGCCCGAGCTGGGGTTGGCGGTGGGGGCCTTTCTGCACGATCAGATCTCAGTTGAGTTTCTGTACACGCTGGAAGCCAGCGCGGAACAAAGCGGTAAGAATGTCTACGCAGGTTCAGGGCTGGTTTCTACCAAAGATGAAGTCAGCCGGCAGATGATGATGCTGAGTGGCCAGTTTTATCTCGATCTGGGTCGCGCTGATGGCTTTGTCAGTGCGGGGGTGGCACAGATGGATATGGAAGCTATACGTACCTTCATGTCCAGCACCACCGGCAGCACAATCGTGACCTATTATGAAAACACCAGCAATGCGCTTGTGCTGGAAGCCGGAGCTTTGATTAATGATCGCCACCGGCCATCTCTGGTGATCAATTCAACTTACGACAGCGACCAGGATTACAGCTATGTCGGTCTGGCCTATCGCTATCTGTTCCGTTGGTAAAAGGCTCTCTGAGCCACATATATCTGCGGATAAGTTATTGGATTATTTTTTATGACTCCAGCGGTAGACGCCGCCAGAAAAGCAGGCATCGACTTTACTCTGCATGAGTACGAGCATGACCCTGCTGCCGAGTCGTATGGTACGGAGGCGGCAGAAAAACTGGGCATTGATGAGTGTCAGGTTTTCAAAACGCTGGTGGCCGATATCGGTCAGAAGACTCTGGTGGTTGCCGTTATTCCGGT
>JBPEXS010000363.1:0-3821 GCA_052031325.1 Thalassolituus sp.
GTCGTACTCATCCGAGTGCTCGATCTCAACCTCAACCAGGTCTCCCGGTTCACAATCGAAGAATTCATTCAGGTAAACCATGCCATCGATGTTCGGGGCGTCAGCGTAGATGCGGCCGATGGCTCCTTCTTCATCCACTTCGTCAATCAGCACGGTCTGACGCTGGCCAACCCGACGCGCCAGCTTACGGGTACTGATCTCCTGGGCTTTCTGCATAAAGCGGTCGTGGCGCTCCTGCTGTATCTCTTCCGGGATATGGTCCGGCAGGTCGTTGGCTTTGGCGCCTTCCACCGGGCTGTATTTAAAGCAGCCAACGCGATCGAGTTCAGCTTCTTCCAGCCAGTCGAGCAGGATCTGGAAGTCTTCTTCGGTTTCACCGGGGAAGCCGACAACAAACGTTGAGCGGATCACAAGTTCAGGGCAGATCTCGCGCCATTTCTTAATGCGCTCCAGCGTATTCTCTGCGTGAGCCGGGCGCTTCATCATCTTGAGTACGCGCGGGCTGGCATGCTGGAAGGGGATGTCCAGGTACGGCAGGATTTTGCCCTGCGCCATCAGCGGGATGACATCGTCGACGTGTGGGTACGGGTAGACATAATGCAGACGCGTCCACACGCCCATTTTGCCCAGTTCTTCACACAGTTCCAGCATACGGGTTTTGACCGGGCGGCCATCCCAGAAGCCGGTGCGGTATTTCAGGTCTACCCCGTAGGCCGAGGTGTCCTGCGAGATCACCAGCAGTTCTTTGGTACCGGCATTGACCAGGCGCTTGGCTTCTTCCAGCACATCGCCAATCGGACGGCTGACCAGTTTTCCGCGCATATCCGGGATAATGCAGAAGGTACAGCTGTGGTTACAGCCTTCAGAGATTTTCAGATAGGAATAATGACGCGGCGTCAGTTTCACACCCTGTGGCGGCACCAGGTCGGTAAAAGGGTCATGCTGCTGTTCGTGCGGCGCCCACTCGTGTACGGCGGTCATGACTTCTTCATACGCCTGCGGGCCAGTCACAGCCAGTACACCCGGATTTTTAGACTTAATCAGCTCGGCGTCGGCACCTTTACCCATGCAGCCGGTCACGATGACTTTACCGTTTTCGGTCATGGCTTCGTTGATGGCATCCAGTGATTCCTGCTTGGCATCGTCGATAAAGCCACAGGTATTCACGACAACCACATCGGCGTCGTGGTAGCTGTTCACAACGTCATAACCGTCCAGCTTCAGCTGGGTGAGAATACGCTCTGAATCAACCAGGGCCTTCGGGCAGCCCAGAGAGACAAATCCGACGCGACCGCCAGAGGGTACTGCACCGCCTTCTTTAACAATGGTGGAATCTGGAGTCTGGTCGGACATGGGCAATACCTGGGGGATAGCTGGAAAGGGCGCATTGTACCTTTTGCCAGCAGCATCGTCAGCCTGCTACTGTAAGCCTGTCGTATACGTCTGCTGGTGTGAAAGATATCTCTGAAAAAGATGCCTTTCAGCCGGAGGGACGAAGGCAGCTGCCAATAAAAATGATGAGGAGATCGACCCATGCTGCGCACTCTGATAATCAGTCTGATCGGTGCTTTTATGGTGATACCGGTTGCCACTGCAACGCAGGTGTATGTCTGTAAGGATGAGCGTGGACGCACACTGTTTTCACAGAAGCCCTGTCCGGCAGAGTACACCGACAGTCAGGTGAAAGAAGTTGAATACCGGCCGGGAATGACGTTCGAAGAGGCCAGTGAACGCCGACAGGCTGCCGCTGATGAGGTTTCCAGTAACAACGAGCGTCTGTCACTGGAACGCATGGTCAGCAAGGCCGGAGCCACCATTGAAAAACTGAAACAGGAACGCGATAGCCTGATCAGCGAAAAGATGGGGCTGGCTTCTTCATTAGGTGGGCCCAATGCCTCCGGGCGCGGGAAGGCCATTGTCGATGAACTGAATGCCACCATTCAGGGTTATCAGGACCGCATCAATCAACAGATCGAACTGCAGACACAGGGCGAGTCGCGCCTGAAGGCACTGAACAGCGACCGTTAAGAACCGCTTATGAACTTTCTGACCTGGCTGACACCGGGCTTTATTGGTGCTCAGATCAGCGCCATCGATGCCGAATCTCAGGCATTCCGCGAACAACATACCCTGAGCGGGCAACGTCAGGCCTGGGTGGTTATCGCCGTCGCCTGCCTGTGTCTGTTACTGGTTCACTACGGCAAGTACAGCGTTAACCTGACGGCCCTGGTGACCTGGTTTGATGCACTGTTCGAACAGCAAGGTCAGTGGCGACGGGCATTACGCAGCAGTGAATACCGCGAATTATGGGGCTATCTCTGGTGGGGCGGCATTCATGTGCTCGGTTTTCTGTTGATTCCAGCACTGGTCATCCGCACGGCGCTGAAACAACCTCTGAGCCGCTATGGCTGGCAATGGGGTAAAGTGCATGAGCATTGGCCGGGCTATGTGCTGCTTGCTACGCCCATTATGGGGTTTGCCATTATTGCCAGCTTTACCGATGGCTTTTCACAACACTATCCGTTTTATAAACAGGCCAGTCGCAGCTGGACAGATCTGTTGCTGTGGGAGCTGATCTACGTATTCCAGTTCGTCTGTGTTGAGTTCTTTTTCCGTGGTTTTCTGGTGAATGGCCTGCGCCCCCAGTTTGGTAGTTTATCGGTTGCCGTCATGTGCCTGCCGTATCTGATGCTGCACTTTCCCAAGCTCTGGCCTGAATCGTTCGGCGCGATTCTGTTCGGGTTCTTCTTAGGCGTACTGGCACTTATGTCACGCTCGATCTGGGGCGGTGTTATGGTGCACGTGGCGATTGCACTGACGATGGATATCGCCGCGCTACTGCAGACGGGTGGGTTGCCGGAAAGGTGGTGATGAAGGAGGGAAAAGTCTTCAGTAGTTTGGAAGAGTTTTTTGGGGTAGAAATCCGAGCTAATAAAATCATTATTCTCGCTCCTGGGAGGAATGCCTCCTCCCGGCGCTGGCCCCCCCACCTGCTTCGCGCTTTCCGAAGCCGTCATTCCTGATTTCTTCGTAACTCTCATGGAGCGCCTGCAAGGGACTTCCCTGTCCCTCGCAGTCTTGCTCGGCGTCCTGCCTCGCATCCACTTCGTTACTTCAGATATCCGGCGGCTTCCGGAGGCGCATTTTCAACCAGTTACTGCAGTTCAATCACCGAAATCACTGGGGGCCTTGAACTCTGAATATTAATATTCGGTTTAACGCAGTATCAGCGAGTGATCGAATGTTTGAGTAACAGGGCGGAGTGCGTAGTTCAGGCAAGGCAAAAACCAGCGAAGAAGCGCAGTTTACTAGCGTAAATGAGCATTCTGAGTCTGGTTTTTAACACAGTCTGAACAATCAAAACCCCTGTTACCGACCATTCATCTCATCAAGACGTTTCAGGAAAACCCCCATAATCTGCTGATACAGCATGCTGCCGCTGTGAAGATCTTCCACGCCTTTATCGATGCTCGGGTTGTCGTTCACTTCAATGATCACGGCTTTATCGCCCAGATCTTTGATGTCGACACCGTAAAAACCATCGCCCATACACTTGGCGGCTTTCTTCGCCGTGCGCAATACGTGCTTGGGGATTTTATCCGGGGAGAATGCATCCGCATCGCCGGATTTGTGCGAGCGGGCACCATGGTTATAAATCTGCCAGTGACTGCGCGCCATAAAGTAACGGCAGGCGTACAGTACCTGATCATCCAGAATGCCAATGCGCCAGTCGAATTCTGTCGGCACAAACTCCTGCAGTAATAACAGGGCAGAGCGTTCACCCAGTCGGGCGATGCATTCTGCCAGCTCTTCAAGGGTCG
>JBPEXS010000364.1:0-1870 GCA_052031325.1 Thalassolituus sp.
CAGGGCAATCCAGTTCGGGGTTTCGCGGATGCAGACAAAGCCGCTCAACGGCTTTCCTGCTCCATCAGTTGCAGCAGACGTCGTACCAGAGCCTCAAACAGCTCGGCTTCTTTGTTACCCGAAGGCGCGCGCAGGCTGTACATCAGGCTTTCAATTTCAGCGCGGGACATATACCTGACAGTTACCGGGGTGGTCATAGTAGTTCCTCAGGATAGCGGCCGGCTTCAGAACCGGTAGCTGACAAACAGATTGGTCAGAATCGGATCCGGGCGTTGGTTGATACCGGCGCGCCGGTTTTCATTCTCATAATCCTGTGGATCACGGTAGGTCGCCGCCAGCTCAACAGTGACGGCGCTGAATTGCCAGCCAGTACCGAACTGCCAGCCCCAGCCATTGAACAGCTTGTGATCACTGATGCCATCACGGCGCACATGGATAAATTCGCGATGCCATGCCGGCCCGGTGTGAATGCGGAAGCCCGGTTGCGCCAGGCCGTAGCCCAGCATCATCTGAGTCTCAAAGCCCCAGCTGGAAATACCCTCGCCGTGCAGTTGATAGACAATAAAGCGCGAACCGTGGACGTTATCCTGAGGGAACTCCGCCAGCAGGGTGATGCCAGTGTCTTTGCCATCGGGCATGGAGTCTCCACCCGGGTGGATATCATAACGCAGCGCTCCGACACCCACCCGGAAGTTGGTGTAATCCGTCTGTTCTGCCAGAGCGGGCAAAGACAGGCTGAAAAATAGGGTGGTGAGCAGAGTGAAGCGCATGTTCAGATCCGGAAAAACAGTCGCGCAAGGCTATCCCTTTCGTTGAAAGCTGGCAAGTGTGCGACGGTTCCACAGCAGGAACACACTTCTGCTGTTAAACTGTCTCAGTGATGATCTGGCCGTATATATGCCCGGGTCGACCCGCCGGACTTCAGACAACCGGCCTGTCCAACGATTGTTTCCGGAAACCAGACAGGACACTTATGGAATGCCGTACCGGCTGTGGTGCCTGCTGCATCGCACCGTCAATTTCTTCCGCTATCCCCGGCATGGAGGATGGCAAACCGGCCGGTGTCCGCTGTATTCAGCTTGATGATGATCTGCGTTGTAAGATTTTTGGACGACCTGAGCGCCCGGCAGCCTGTGCGGCCTTTGCCGCTGAGCCGGACATCTGCGGCCATAGCCGGGATGAAGCTCTGGCGACCATAAGTCTGTTGGAACAGGCTACCCTGATACCCCTTCATCCTGATAAACCGGCATCAGCTGCCGCTGATAAGGAAAACTGACCATGTACAAGCTGGTATTTTTTGTCCCCGAATCGCATCTGGACGTTGTCAAAGAAGCCGTGTTTGCAACGGGTGCCGGTCGCATAGGGCATTACAGTCATTGTTGCTGGCAAATGCTGGGCGAGGGGCAGTTCAGACCACTACCAGGGGCGCACCCTCATATCGGCCAGCAGGATCAACTGGAGACGGTTGCGGAATACCGGGTAGAAATGGTCTGTGAAGAGAAGAAAATCCATGCAGCGGTCGCCGCATTAAAACTGGCTCACCCTTATGAAGAGCCAGCCTACGATGTCTGGAAACTGGATGAAATCACTGGCCTGAGCTGATCAGCATCTGCAACAGGGTGGGCTTTCAGTCAGCTGGATCAGTGATATGCAGGGCCTGCTCCGGGCGGATATCAAATACCTGCGTGCCTGTCTGTCCTGCCAGATAACGTTTCAGTGTTTCACTGACGGTTGGAAAAGCAATCTCATCCCAGGGGATGTCATCCGGGTGGAAAAGGGCAACCTCAAGACTTTCTTCACCCGCATCAAATTCCGGTAGAGGCAGATCGGCAAGGAAGAAAATGTGCACCTGGCTGATATGCGGTACGGC
>JBPEXS010000365.1:0-2573 GCA_052031325.1 Thalassolituus sp.
CAAGGCAAAAGAGAGGGGCGCTATGTGATGGCATCTGTCCCTGATCTGCCTTTTGCCGATCAGCAGTTTGATCTGGCGCTGTGCTCCCATTTTCTGTTTCTCTACAGTGCGCAGGTTGATCAGGCTCAGCACCTGATGGCCCTTAAGGAGCTGCTGCGTGTCGCCCGTGAGGTACGGGTTTATCCTTTGGTGACGTTACAAGGTGATCAGTCTCCCCATTTAGCTCCCATCACAGACACGCTTACGCACGCTGGGTTTATTGTTGAGCAGGTGCCCTCAGAGTATCGGTTTCAGAAGGGCGCGACACATTATCTGGTTATCCGCCAGTCAGGATATGACCGGGATTGACGAATATTTGCGCAGCAACTCTGTGCAATAGGATTGCGCTGTTCTAATCTGAAGAACCCTGCCATTTAATGAAAAAAGGACTTTATTATGAAAAAACTTCTGCTTGGCACCTTCCTATGCGCTGTCAGTACCTATGCAAGTGCGGATGCTTATTCAGTAACCTCGGCCTACACGATTGAAGACGAGCTTTCTGGTGAGCTGGAATTCGTCATTGACGACGGCAAAACCGCGACCTTCTCTGATGGGCATCTTAACGAGTTTACAGTCACGGTCAGTGACCAGGGGAATGATCAAGTACTACTCACTTATGCATTTTCTGCCGATACCGATGACAGCACGGTAAACAGCGAATCAGAGGTGATTATTGATCTGAATAAAGAAGTGGTGCTGAAGATGGATTATTGGGAACTTCAATTTATGGTTCAACGCTCCTGATGGTGTTTCAGCCAGACAAAGTAATCAGTCAGGCACAGTTTCAGTGATTACTGAAAATGCAAAGCCTGAGGATGCTCAGGCTCTGGCTGATATTAGGGCCAAGGCGATGCGTGAGAGCCTGGAGGCGGTTGACCGTTATGACTCTGTGCGGGTCAGAGAGCGCTTCCTGTCAGGATTTCTGCCTGAGCTTACCCATAAAATTCTGGTGGATGGACAGGTTGCCGGTTTTTATATGGTGACAGAGTATCCAGATCATTTCTTTCTCAATCACCTGTATATCCTACCGGAGTTTCAGAACAGAAGACTGGGATCTGAAGTTGTAAATACTGTGCTTGGTATTGCTGAAAAAGTCTCTAAACCTGTGCGCTTAGGGGCGCTCAGAGACAGCCCTGCTAATGACTTCTATCTCTCTCTCGGTTTTATCAAAACAGCTGAAGAAGAATTCGATATTTATTATGAATTCCGGCATGGATCTGCAACGCCAGATGAGATTTGAGACCGTGTTAAAATCTGGAAAACAGGCTGAACAGGTTTGAAACAAAGCGCAAGAAAGAGACTATAACGGCCAGGGTTTCTTTCAGGTCTGCTCCGAGCTCTTCCCAATTCAGCTGATCAATATTCCCTTTCATTTTTTTCAGCTCACCCTTGTCAAACCATACCCCATGGCATTGCGGGCAAGAGTCCAGCTCTATTTCTGTTTTATCTACACGACTTAATTGAAGAGAGGTATAACACTGCGGGCATTCCCGGTTGCTTTCAGTTTGTGGCGCTGCAAGAACTGAGCTAAGACCGGATTCCTTTACCGACTCTGAGTCGAGCCAGAGGCCTTCGCAATCGTCACAATAATTGAAGTCTTTTTTCCTGTAGGGACGGACTCGCAGATATTCATGACAAGCTGGGCACTTCATGGATTACTATCTTTGTTTACAATTGCATTCCGATACTGACTTTCAGACTTTGCTTAAGTGCGAAACGTCAGCTCTTTACATCCCCACGTAGCGGTTCACCATGCGGTTCATCCAGTCTGGGGTAATGCTGGATAAGAAATACAGAAACTTGGTGTCGCTGCCGACCGGCCAGTGCACTTTGGCCCGGTGGCGGTTGGTGGTGGCGGCCAGATAAATGGTTTTGGCGACATCCTCGACGGTCAGCTTTACACCTAAGCGGCGGATGGAGCGGGCGTTCATATCCGTGACCATGGCAGTCTGTACAAACAGCGGCATGATATCCATCACCCGTATGCGGTGTGGTTCCCATTCGAGGTTCAGAGCTTCTGTCAGGCCTTTTACGGCGAACTTGGTGGCAGAGTAGGTCGCCATAGAAGGCTGCCCGTACATGGCCGATGCCGAGCACAGATTGATCAGGCGCGATTCGCGGGTGTCTTTCAGATAGGGGAAGGCACTGTGGCAACCATTCACCACGCCGGTGACGTTGATCTCAACCATTTTCTGCTGTGACTTCAGGTCGATGGTGTCGAACGGCCCGGAGAAGAGTATCCCGGCGTTGTTAACCATCAGGTCCAGGCGGCCTGTTTTCTTCCAGAAGGTGTCGAGCGCTTTGCCCCAGTCATCGGCTGAGGTGACATTCAGCGTCAGTGTCATGCACTTGTCCGTACCCAGCTCCCGGGCGAGTGACTTGAGGCCGATTTCATCAATATCCGCCAGACCCACAAACCAGCCTGCTTCAACAAACCGTTGGCTCACGGCTCGGCCGATACCGGCGGCGGCACCGGTGATAAACAGACACTTCTGCTTGAGTTTCATCGTCTGACCTCAGGGGTTCTTATTCTG
>JBPEXS010000366.1:0-1728 GCA_052031325.1 Thalassolituus sp.
TCGAGACCTATCCGGCTTACTGGGCCTTCTGCTGGGCCAGTGGCCAGGTGATGGCGGCGCATATTCTGCAACACCCGCAAACGGTCGCTGGAAAAACGGTACTGGATTTTGGTGCCGGCTCTGGCGTGGTCGCGATTGCGGCAGCGAAGGCCGGCGCCGCGGAAGTGATTGCCTGTGATAATGATCCGGATGCACTGCTCGCCTGTGAAGAAAATGCCCGGCTGAACCAGGTCAGGCTGACTCTGAGTGATGACTTTTTCAGCCTTGACCGGAACGTCGACCTGCTGCTCGCGGCTGATGTACTCTATGATCGCGCGAACCTGCCGCTACTGGATGCTTTCACGGCCCGGGCCAAGGCAGTTATGGTCGCAGACTCCCGTATCCGCAATTTCGATATCCCTCCTTATCGCCGCACCCATCAGTTCGATGCGCATACCGTACCCGACCTGGATGAAGCACGGGAATTCCGCAAGGTCAGCCTGTATCAGGCAAAAGGCCTGTCCTGAGCACCAGAGCACTCGAAGCCAGCCCAGAAATCCATTAAACTGGCGCCCTTTTGCAGGTCCCAGAGTCAGCGGATGCTTGATAAGAACGCGTTAACTCAGCTGAAACAGCTGAAACAGGAAATCCACGACAGCACGCCTCGTTTTGAGGGTGTGGTCCGTGGCAGCAACGGACGCTACGGCTTCGCCGGTACAGAAGACGGTAAAAGCTACTTTCTCTCTCCGGAAGAGATGGAAAAAGTACTGCCCGGTGATGAAGTCAGCTTCCGGGTCGAACCTGCGGGTGAAGGCAAAGAACAGGCAATCGTTGAAAAACTGCTGAATTCCGCCTTAGACACCTTCTGCGGTCGTTATATCGTGCGCGGTAAAGGTCACTTTATCGAACCTGATCACGACAACCTGAACCGCTGGATCTTTGTTCCCCCCAATGACCGCGCCGGAGCCAAAGACGGTGATTTCGTCAGCGCCCGTATGCGCAAGCATCCTTATCCGCACGGCAAAGCTCAGGCGCAGATTACCTCGGTCATCGGCAGCCTGGAAACCAAAGGCATTGAGCGGCTCTTTATGCAGGCCCGTTTCGGGCTGGAAGATGGCTTTTCGGATGAAGTCATGGCCGCCGTACAGGAAGTCACCCAACAACCGGCTGAAACCGTACTGGAAGGTCGTACCGACCTGACTCATCTGCCATTTGTGACGATTGATTCCGCTGGTACCCGCGATATCGACGACGCCCTGTGTGCCGAGTCGCACAGTGACGGCTGGACCCTGTGGGTCGCGATTGCCGATCCGGAAGCCGTGATCCCGCAGGGTTCCGTTCTGGATACGCTGGCCAGTAAACGTGCGACTTCGGTGTATTTCGCCGATGGTGTCATGCCGATGTTGCCGCCTGAGCTGTCAGAACAGGCCAGCTCCCTGCAGGAAGGCGCGGTGCGTCCAGCCATGGTCGCCGAACTGCATCTGGCTCAGGATGCTGCGGTCAAAGACATCAAGCTCTACGAAGGCATTATCGAAAGCCGTGCCAAGCTGACTTACTCTCAGGTTGCGCAGCATATTGCCACCGTCTGTGAAGACATCCCGGCTGACCTGCATGGCTCGATCCATCATCTGGCTGACTGTGCCAGCGCTCTGAACCAATGGCGTCGTGAGCACTGCCTGATTATGGAAGAACGGCCGGATTTCCGTCTGATTCTGAATGACGACGGCCAGATCAGCGACATCGTACGCA
>JBPEXS010000367.1:0-2045 GCA_052031325.1 Thalassolituus sp.
CGACCCAGCATACGGGTCTCGTCGATGGTGGCCTTACGGTAGTAGTCATCGTCCAGCCACTGGATCGTTCCGGCCACTGCGATCATGGCGAGAAACACCATGACCCAGAACCAGAGAAACACCCGGAAGAAGAAGGAGCGATACCAGCGGACCATTTACCAGACAACCATTATCAATATGTCAGACGTAGTAACCGTTAGACCCTGATCAGCATATAACCGCGGCTGCGCACGGTTTTGATCCAGTCGGAGTCATCCGGGCGTTTGCCCAGCTTCTTACGCAGGTTACTGACATGCATATCAATTGAACGGTCATAGGCCATCAGTGGGCGGCCCAGTGAGGCAATCGACAGGCTGTCTTTATCGACCAGCTGGCCGACATTCTCCATCAGGCACTGCAGTACGCCGAACTCAGCGCCGGTCAGCGGCAGCTCGGTACCTGCCAGTGTCGCCATGCGGGTCGATGGATTCAGCTGCAGATCACCGACTTTCAGCTCCGGGCCAACCGGGGCATCCGCATCACCCGCCATATCAACACGGCGGAACAGGGCCTTGACCCGGGCGATCAGCTCATGGGGATCGTAGGGCTTGGCGATGTAATCATCTGCGCCGTGCTCAAGGCCGAGTACGCGGTCCACGCTTTCACCGCGGGCCGTGAGCATAATCACCGGAATGGATGACTGGGCGCGCAGGTTGCGCAGGACTTCAAAGCCGTTTTTCTTCGGCAGCATCACATCCAGCAGAATCAGGTCGAACTTGCCGCTCAGAGCCTGCTGCAGGCCGTCTTCACCGTTATGCACCGGTGTCAGCTCGTAGCCTTCCATCGACAGGTATTCGCCCAGTAGTTCGCTCAGCTCAACGTCGTCATCAATTAATAATATGGATTTCATTCTTCACCTCTCCGGGAAGAGTAATCCCGGCACTGACATCGGGCCAGCCTGATCTGACCCTTCATTACTCTACTATTCAAAATCCGCCGTGCAGAGTGCGTATGGCAGAACAGTCAGTTGCCCAGAAGGACGGCTAACCAACGCGTATTCTCACGGGTTTCCAGCGCAATTTTGACCACCATGGTCAGCGGAATCGACAGCAACATACCCACCGGACCAAGCACCCAGCCCCAGAACACCAGGGACAGAAACACCACCAGGGTCGACAGCCCCAGGGTCTGGCCCATCATCCTGGGTTCAATAATGTTGCCGTAGAAGGTATTGGCCGCAAGGTACACCAGCCCGGTGATCAGAGCTTCGCCCGGGCCGAGCTGAATCAGCGCGACAAGTACCGCAGGTACCGCCGCAATGATAGAACCTATGGTCGGGATGTAGTTCAGCAGAAACGCCACCAACGCCCACATAATGGCGTAGTCCACCCCGATGATGGCCAGCGCAACGCCAATACTGACGCCGGTCATCACGCTGACCACCGTCTTGATCACCAGATAACGCTGCACCAGGGTACTGAAGCGCGCGTAATGCTGCATGGCCTGCGTCTTATCACCCAGGGTCTTCTTCAGTTTGGCCGGGAAAGACGACGCCTCGAGCAGCATAAACGCCACGGTAAACAGAATCAGAAAGGTATTGGCCAGCACGCTGCTGAGGCCGTTAAAGACATTCCGTACCATGCCCATGGCCGCTGAAGGATTCACCATCTCGGCCAGCGCCTCGCGCGAGATATCCACGCCATAAGAGCGCAACCAGTCGGCACTTTCGGCGGTGAGCAGGGTCAGCTTGGTCTCGTAGGTGGGCAGATCCTGATAAAAGGCGTTGATGGTGCTGCCGACAAAGGTCACCAGCAGGACCCCAGTCAGAATAAACCCGGTCAGGACAATCAGCAGTGCCAGAAACTGAGGCACGCCCTTGCGCTTCAGCCAGCTCATCAGGGGGGCGCTGACCACCGCAATGAACACCGACAGCAGGAAGGGAATAAGCAGGCTGGCGGCACTCTTGATACCGGCAATCAGAATGACGGCAGCGGCAGCGATCAGAAAGGCATTGGCCGAAAACCGGGGCTGAGAATCTTGCATAGGGAATCCCTGAAATCAGAGGG
>JBPEXS010000368.1:0-3076 GCA_052031325.1 Thalassolituus sp.
GTATACACCTCAGCCACATGCGATTTTTCTTCCTGAAGAGTGGTGAACTCATCGTAGTAATCATTCAAAGCGTCTTCATAACGGGCGTCTGCACCAAAACAACCAAAAAGGGTATCACTACAGGGTGGATATTCACCTTCAGCCGTAACGTTTTTTGTCGCCTGAGAGAGGTCACCGTAGGTATCTGCAACACCATCAGGACCATTGTAAGCCGCATCTACGACGACCTCTTGCCGATCAACGTCTTCCTGCTCCCGTGCCACCTGGTTATTGAGGTTATACTCGATCGAAGCTTCCAGCACTGCGATGCTGGCGTAACCATTGTCCACCAGATATTTATCTTCAAAGGCGTCCACCTCACCATTGAGGCCTTCGATGACATTATTAATGTTATCAACAGCAACACTCTCATCGTCGCAACCTGCCTGCCCCCAGACACACCCCTGATACACAGAAAACAGTCCCCAGGTCGGGGTGAACTCGACAGGGTTCTTGTAAGAATCCGTAGCTACCTCAAGCAGTGCGATGTCATCACCAATTGCCGCGTAAGGCAAAGAGGGATCATAGCTTGAGTTCTCAAGATAGTCCGGTACGCCATCACCACGCACAGACTGAACCAACCAGGGGTGATTCAGATTACCAATCTGACCCGGAGTTTTGACGGTACCGTTCTCGCTACCTTCACCCATGATGTAGAAATCGGTGGCTGCGATTTCCAGGTTCTGGGAAGTATCTGAGCTCTCGATGCCTGTGACTTTAACAACAGCATCATTCACATCAAAGACGAAATCTTCCAGTGCCAGAGCAATACCAGCACCACTCTCCTGTGAAAGAGCATCATCAGAAAGTGCAACTAGGTCCGCATAGGACAGGTGGCAGGTCAGGGCCGTCACTGCCGTCAACGACAAATTCATTCTTTTCATTATCAGCACCCCTTGGAACGACCGACGCAAGTCGCAACGCGCTGCTTACCCGTCAAACCCTCATACAGGTCAAGCACCAGTGGGTAACGGACATTACCATCACCCGCCAGATACTTGGCAGAATTAAGATAGGCCCCACGCTCTGTGTACACACGATTTGCATCCGGCAGACCTGAAAAATCTTCCCAAGGCACCACTTCGCTCTGCAATGAAACGAAAAGGCCACGGGCACCGTTATCCTCAAAATTATCGTCACTGGAATCGGCATCTTCCACACCGAAATAGATGCTGTCGTATATTCCAATGTTGTAACAGGTGATTACTCCGTTTGCTGAGCAGTCATCTGCCCTTGCCAGAATCTCGATAATTTCTTTAAGAGGGTCACTTGGGTCTGTAGTCGTAAAGAAATCACCATTGCTTACACCTGCCCACTGGGCACGCTTTATATAGAGAGCACCATCATCCGATTGTGGAGGTATTTTTTCACCCGTCGCGCCATCAAGCAGGTTAAGTTCCGACTCAATAAGGCTGCCCTGTGCTACAAAAAGAGTAAGGCACTGAAACAAATTACCCGAATTCCCGTCGACACAGGCTGCCTGATAAGCAACCCCTGCCGTACCAAGAAGCTTACCTTCAAACGTACCGGTCAAGGAGATCAGGTCGGCTGACAGGTTACCGTAGCCTGACTCAGCACCAAGACGGACACCCGCGATACGACGCACCCCATTCCCATCTACCGCGTAAGCAAGTTCGATATAGGGATTGTGAATATTGAACGGTACGATGACCGGGTTGTCCGACAGATAGTCATCCACACGACCAAGCGCCAGGTTTTCTAGGTGCAGATCAGAGTCGTTTACCATCACATTGCCATTCTCATCCAACTGATACTCTACAGACCGATTACCATTTGAATCATAACTTTCATTAATCAGGGGCGCGGTCCCTTCAGAACCAAATTGTCGCTCAAACGTACCCAGCTTTACAGAATCAGCATTCGCCTGAATCTCAATATCCACCCCCAGGTTGATCTTCGAGAACTCGAAATCCCCGTAGGTTGGATCTGAGTAAGAAGAAGTATCCACAGTGATAAACGCCTGCCCTGTAATGTCAGAAAGTTCACGGTCTGATATTGCTTCAAGCGCAGAAACATGGGTATGGGCCAGCAGTGTAGAACACGACAGCAGTATCAGTAACTTATTCACTTTTCAACCTCTCAGAAGGTAGCCAAGGCGACACCAGAACACTCATTCAGTGTATGGCAGAATAGGATCGGAATCGGTGACGACTTGTTTATTATTATTAAAAGCTTGTACAGCATATGATATTCGCTGTGTCTTCTGTAACAAGAGGTAACCGACCTCTTTACAGCAAACCGACATTCTACAGTACAACTGACAGGATTCCGAGCTAAGTCAAAGGACATAAGGGACAAAGACATGCTGCTTCTACTGTAACGGGACGTAAATTGTGATGCTTTCTAAGCCATTGTTCGCAGCAAGGCAAAGCGGGTGATGTAAAAGCTGGCCAGGGAAAGAGGCACGGGGCTCTACCGATTGTATTTAAGACAACCACCAGGTGAATTGAGTAAGAATATCCCAGGAACTGCAGAGACAGACTGGGATGAAGTAAGAGATAGGGAGGTACTCTCCCTATCTCAAAAGCCAGGAAGGAAACCAACGTCGTCATCCCGAGCGTAGCGTGGCGATCCAATAGGTTACTGAGCCTGGTGACAGCTTGTCCGAGGTACTGCACTCTGGATTGCCGCGTCGCTCTGCTCCTCACAATGACAGTTCCTTGGGCATGCGAGGTTTATCCCGAAATTACAGCCGTCATCGCGAGCATAGTGTGGCGATCCAGTAGCGGTGTTGGATATGATCAGGGCTTGATCAAGAAAGTGCTCACTGAGAGCAAATGACACTCTGGATTGCCGCGTCGCTCTGCTCCTCGCAATGACGATGTTTCTTTCAAAGATGTTTTAATTCAGCCAGAACCCAGTATCCCCTACTCTCATATGGCGACCACGAGCGTAGCGAGCAGCACTCCATCACCGCGCAGCGGTGTGCACACGGAGGGCGGCTGAGGCACTCAGTGGGTACAACACCACTTACCAAGACTTAAACGACACAATAAATATATGGATCCCGCGATCG
>JBPEXS010000369.1:0-2189 GCA_052031325.1 Thalassolituus sp.
TAACTGGAGTTTGCTTAATGGCTACAATCAATCAGCTGGTTCGTAAGCCTCGTAAGCGTAAGGTCGCCAAGAGCGACGTACCTGCTCTGCAGGCATGTCCTCAGCGTCGTGGTGTTTGTACCCGTGTGTACACAACTACCCCGAAAAAGCCTAACTCGGCACTGCGTAAAGTTTGCCGTGTACGCCTGACGAATGGTTTCGAAGTTACTTCTTACATCGGTGGTGAAGGTCACAACCTGCAGGAACACTCTGTTGTTCTGATCCGCGGTGGTCGTGTGAAGGACTTGCCAGGTGTTCGTTACCACACCGTTCGCGGTACCCTGGATACGTCCGGTGTTGCGAATCGTAAACAGGCCCGTTCTAAGTACGGTGCTAAACGTCCTAAGGGTTAATCCCGTCCGGACAATTCAATTTGGATAAGAGTAAGGCTGAGCCACTGTTCGTTAACCGTTAAGTGCTCAGGCTGACCTGAAGACCTAAAGAGGGCTTATCATGCCAAGAAGACGCGTCGCTGCGAAACGCGAGATTCTGCCAGATCCGAAATTCGGAAACATTACTCTGGCGAAGTTCATGAACCACATCATGATCAGTGGTAAAAAATCCGTTGCGGAAAAAATCGTATACGGTGCTCTGGACACTGTTGCTTCTAAAAGCGGCAACGATCCCCTGGAGATGTTCGAACAGGCGCTGGAAGCGATCCAGCCAATGGTAGAAGTTAAGAGCCGCCGTGTGGGTGGTGCTACTTACCAGGTACCTGTAGAAGTACGCCCGGCCCGCCGTCAGGCGCTGGCTATGCGCTGGCTGGTAGACGCTTCCCGCTCCCGTGGTGAGAAGTCTATGGCTCAGCGTCTGGCGAACGAAATGCTGGAAGCCTGTGAAGGTAAAGGTTCTGCGGTTAAGAAGCGTGAAGACGTACACCGTATGGCCGAAGCGAACCGAGCGTTCTCTCACTACCGCTTCTGATCGACCCCTACGGGATTTCAGGCCTGACCGTCCGGTCAGGCCAGTCCAGATTTTCAGGAGATCTTTGTGGCACGTACTACACCGATTGAGCGTTACCGCAATATTGGTATCACCGCACACGTCGATGCGGGTAAAACCACCACTACCGAACGAGTCCTCTTCTACACCGGTGTTTCGCACAAAATCGGTGAAGTGCACGATGGTGCAGCGACGATGGACTGGATGGAGCAGGAGCAGGAACGCGGTATTACCATTACCTCGGCTGCGACTACCTGTTTCTGGTCGGGCATGGCCCAGCAGTTTGACCAGCACCGCATTAACATCATCGACACCCCCGGACACGTGGACTTTACCATTGAGGTAGAGCGTTCCCTGCGTGTGCTTGACGGTACTGTCGTGGTGCTCTGTGGTTCCTCCGGCGTTCAGCCGCAGACCGAAACCGTCTGGCGTCAGGCTAACAAGTATGAAGTTCCGCGCATGGTGTTCGTCAACAAGATGGACCGCACCGGTGCTGACTATTTTATGGTCGTGGATCAGCTCAAAAGCCGACTGGGTGCCAACCCGGTACCGATTCAGATCAATATCGGCACAGAAGACAACTTCAAAGGTGTTGTCGACCTGATCAAGATGAAAGCCGTCATGTGGAATGAGGCGGATCAGGGTATGACCTTCACTTACGAAGATATTCCTGCAGATCTCACTGACGTCGCCGATGAGTGGCGCGAAAAGATGGTGGAAGCAGCGGCAGAAGCCTCTGAAGAACTGATGGAAAAATACCTCGAAGGCGAAGAGCTGGACGAGGAAGAAATCAAAGCCGCCCTGCGTCAGCGTACGCTCAATAATGAGCTGGTGCTGGTGACCTGTGGTTCGGCGTTTAAGAACAAAGGCGTTCAGGCGGTCCTGGATGCTGTGATTGAGTTCCTGCCTTCGCCCACTGAAGTGAAGGCGATTGAAGGTATTCTCGATGACAAAGATGAAACGGTTGCTGAGCGTCATGCTGATGATAACGAACCGTTTGCGGCCCTGGCGTTTAAGATCGCAACCGACCCCTTCGTCGGTACGCTGACCTTCGTGCGTGTCTATTCCGGTGTGCTGAACAGTGGCGATGCCGTGTTCAATGCCGTGAAAGGCAAGCGTGAGCGGGTCGGCCGTATGGTGCAGATGCACGCCAACTCGCGTGAAGAGATCAAAGAAGTCCGTGCCGGCGACATCGCCGCACTGATCGG
>JBPEXS010000037.1:0-3902 GCA_052031325.1 Thalassolituus sp.
GCTCCAGCGGCTCACAGCATGAAGTGGCTTCATTCGTACGCCCCTTCCGCAGTGTTCAGTCTTATATGCTGAATATAAACCGACACGAAAGCTACGCCGGGTTACGCCATCTGCGTAATCAGCAGATTGCAGAACAGGGTTATGCGACGGGTATGGTCCTGGCTGCGGGTTTAGAAAACTATTCTGAGCGTGGAGAGGAGTACATCAAAGAGATCCGCAGTATGATCTCGGTGAATGATTTTGATCGCTTTGATACGCCTGAAGAAGCAGCGGTTGAATGATCGCCAGGAGAGCAAGACCGGGCCAGATTTCTTTGATAAAAGCTGGGTTAATGAAATCCCTTCTGATAATGACAGGCCTGAATGGAGCCGTAATGGCGGATGAAAATAAGACCCTGAGTGCGCAGCAATGGATCGACCACCTGCAGCTGGAGGGGCACATCGAGGGTGGTTTTTTCCGCCGCATTTATCAGTCAGATCACCGCCCCATGCTGAAGACGGGGCAGGGCGAACGTTTTCTGATGACCTCGATTTATTACCTGCTTTCGGCACAGTCGCCTATCGGTCATTTCCATCTGAATCGCTCAGACATCATGCATGTGTTTGTGGCCGGAGATCCGATCACCTACCACCTTATTGATGCACAGAGTGGCGAGTATCGCCAGGTGGTGCTGGGTGATGACATCCTGAACGGTCAGACTCCAACCATGATGGTGAAGGGCGGCACCTGGAAAGCCTCTGAAGTACCTGCTGATGGCGAGGCTGGATTCGGTCTGATTACCGAAGTGGTTTCGCCCGGTTTTGAATACGTCGATATGACGCTGGGTAAAAGAGCAGAACTGAGTGCTGAGTTTCCCCAGCATCAGCCGTTGATTGAGCGCCTGACTCACGACTGAGTCGCTCAGGCATCTGCCTCAGAAATACTGAGGCAGGCCATTAAACAGATCGTTCATACCCGCTGCCCAGGCCAGGCGCAGGTTGATAAAGGCTTCGTGGTGTTCATCAATGCGCAGAATGCCCGGGTTCTGCAGGCCATCTTTGAAATACGTCAGGGTATCCAGTGGCAGGCCGACCGAGAGGTTACTGCGCAGGGTGGAATCCATAGAAATCAGCGCACACTGCAGGGCCTTGTTCAGTGGCGTATCAAAGTGAATCACGCGGTCGAGAATCGGTTTACCGTATTTGGCTTCGCCAATCTGAAAATAAGGCGTGTCTTCCATCGCCTCGATGAAATTACCCTGCGGATAGATATGGAACAGACGCTGGTCTTCACCGCGGATCTGGCCACTCAGCAGTATGTTGCAGCCGAAATCGACACCCTGGTTCTGGCCCTGATCACGCTTGATGACTTCACGGATTTTCTGTCCCACCATTTCAGCCACTTCGTACATGGAACCGACGGTCAGGATATGACGTTCTGCAGTTTTGATGGCGCTCTGCAGTTCGTTGATCACGCTCTGGGTGGTGGCCAGGTTACCGGCACTCTGTATGAAAATGACGCGTTCACCCGGCACCTCGAAGGTCTGCAGTTTACGGAAGCTGGCGATGTGATCCACACCGGCATTAGTACGAGAGTCTGAGCACAGAACGAGGCCGTCCTGCAATTTCAGGGCAACACAATAGGTCATCTGTCCACTCCTTTGTGGGCAACCGGTTCAGGGTCAACCGGTACAGGTCATGCCGGGTTGTCAGAGGTAAGTTCCGGCTACTTCATTGTAGTCGGACATCTGACAGGAGGCGGCATTCTAGCGGTGGGAGATGACGCTGTATATCACCCTGTGTGTAAACAGTTCAGCCGTGGCGGTTGTTCGGACCCGAGCTGCTGTTGAGAGGGCGTCCGGAGCAGTGCTGCAACATGTCTGCAAAGGGCACAGGTGGTGAGAAGTGATAACCCTGCAGATAGCGACAGCCCATATCCTTCAGGATAGCCGCTTGCTGAGCGTTCTCGACGCCTTCGGCAATGACCTCCAGTTGCAGTGCTCTGGCCATGCTGAGAATGGCGCTGATGAAAATACGGTCCTGACCATCGGTGGTCATGTCGGCGACGAATTCTTTGTCGATCTTCAGAATATCGATGGGCAGTTTTTTCAGATAACTGAGGCTGGAATAGCCAGTACCGAAGTCATCCAGCGCAATCAGAATGCCCATGTCTTTAAACTGTTCAAGCACGCGGATGGTATCTGCCATGTTATCCATGATGGCGGATTCGGTGATTTCGAAAATAAAGTGTTCTGGCGCGGTGTTTTCTTCAATCAGGATCTGGCGGACTTCATCCACAAAGTCGGGGGTCGACAACTGCACCGGGCTGATATTCAGCGACAGGGTTATAAAGCTGTAGCCGGAATCCGCCATATCGTTGATGGCGCGGCAGGCATCGCGTAACACTCTCCGGCCCAGGTCACGGATCAGGCCGGTTGCTTCAGCCACTGGAATAAAGTCGTCCGGCGGAACCTCCTGTCCGGAACTGTTTCTCCAGCGGCACAGGGTTTCTGCGTAGATAGTCTCTTTCGGGCCGGTGTGAATGATCGGCTGATACACATTGTAGAAATGATTCTGCTCAATCTCTGTGCGCATCCGCTGTTCGGTTTTTAAGCGGGTTTCTACTTCTTCTTCGATATCGCGGGAATAAAACTGGAAGGTACTGCGCCCCATGTTTTTAGAGCGGTACATGGCGGCATCGGCGCGGCGCATCAGGGTGTCAGGGTCGTGACCATCAGCCGGGCAAACCGATACACCGATACTCGGTGTTACCCGGTACTGGCGGTTTTTCAGGGTTACGGGCAGACTGATTTCCTGGGTCAGTTTCTGACAGAAACCTGAAATATCGCGGTTTTCCCGGACATCATCCATGATGAGTACAAACTCATCACCGCCGAGACGGCATACGGTATCGCTGCCTCTCACCGCTTTGTCCAGGCGTTGGGCGATTTCGCGCAGCAGAATATCGCCCTGATCATGCCCCAGAGAATCGTTGATGACTTTGAAGTTATCCAGATCCAGAAAAATCAGCGCAAACTGCTGACCTGAACGCTGATGTTTCATGCAGGCCTGATGCAGACGGTCCATCAGCAGCACCCGGTTGGGCAGGCCGGTCAGGGCATCGTGTTGTGCCAGGTGTGACATTTTTTCATTGATGGCCCGGGCTTCGGTGACGTCCTGAAAGACCATGATGGTGCCGAGTACGGTTCCATCCTGAGCGCTGATGGGGCTGATGGTGTCCTGGATGGAGTAGATCGTACCTGAGCGGCTTTTCAGTGTGGCGTAGTCGGTGCTGTTGTCAGCGTCGCTTTCCGGATCAATGCGTTGTACCGGGTCGGTCACCGGCAGGTCATTATCGGTACTGGTCAGGCTGACGATATCGCGGAACGCCCGGCCCTGAGCTTCTTCACTGGAGTAGCCGGTCATGATTTCAGCTTTAGGGTTCATAAAGGTGATCAGGCCCGAGGTATCGGTGGCAATTACCCCATCACCAATGCTGCGCAGCGTGGTTTCCAGCAGTTCGGTTTCCTGAGCCAGTTCGCGGCTTAAGAGTACTTCGTGCGTGACGTCCTTGATGACGGCGTGTGAACGGGTGGACAATCCATCCATCGCGTCTTCGAGGATGGCGGATAACTCGACATCCACGGTGTCACCGTTACGTTTCACCATCTGATAGGGAACCTGGTGGACGTAGCCCTGCTCGTAAAACTTCGGAAGAACACTCTGCTGACCGCGCTGGGCGCTCTCTTCGGTGAAATAGTCTGTCGACAGGCGCCCCAGGACCTCTTCACGCTGATAGCCGAGTAACTCCAGCCAGGCATCACTTACCGCGACCAGACGACCTGTCTTGTCGATGGAATGCATGATGGCCGGTGTTTTTTCATACAGCCGGGCATTGGCCTCTCCCGTCGCGCGGATCTGCTC
>JBPEXS010000370.1:0-16624 GCA_052031325.1 Thalassolituus sp.
GATTAGGCACCCCGTGTGGGAATTCTCCGTCTGGCTCGTGATGGACCTTCACCCATTCAAAAGGCAGAGCAGATTCAATGGCATCAATCACGGCACCAGCGCCACCGTTGCCGGCATTGCAGACGATTTTCAGCGGCTTCAGGTTGGCGGTGTTGATGTATGTCAGCAGATGCTCGATATAGGCGGGGCGGGTGTTTTGCTCTGAAAGCGTGCCGCTGCGCTCTGGGGTCGGAAAGTCCTGCTCGGCAGCCATGCGTTCAATGTCTCTGAGGCCGGTATCACCACTGATAGGCCTTGAACCTTCACGCACAAACTTCATGCCGTTGTAATCTTTCGGGTTATGGCTGGCCGTGACACAGATGCCACCGTCAGTACCCAGGTGAGACGTTGCGAAGTAGATTTCTTCAGTTCCGCATTGGCCGATGTCAATGACATCAGCGCCACCGTCCATCAGGCCTTTGGCCAGAGCCCGGGAGAGCTCATAACTGGTCAGGCGGATGTCATAGCCAATAACGACGGTCTCTGGTTTGAGATAGGCCGCGTAAGCGCGGCCTATACGGTAAGCGATGTCGTCATTCAGCTGGTCAGGGAGACGCCCGCGGACGTCATAGGCTTTGAAGCAGGGAAGTGTACTCACGGGCTCGGATTTCCTTATCAGCCTTCTTTCTTGAAGATGTTCTCGTAGACGTAGTTGGTTGCTTCAACAAAACCGTCGATGCTGCCGCAGTCAAAACGGGTGCCACGGAATTTGTATGCCAGTACACAGCCGTTTTTGGCCTGAGTCAGCAGAGCATCGGTGATCTGTACTTCACCGTTTTTGCCTGGAGGCGTGTCTTCAATGATGTCAAAAATGTCCGGAGTCAGGATGTAACGGCCGATCACAGCGTAGTTACTTGGCGCATCTTCTTTAGCCGGTTTTTCGACCATGTCGGTGATACGGAACAGACCATCTTTCATTTCTTCGCCAGCGATCACACCGTACTTGTGTACTTCGTCGTGTGGTACTTCCTGAATGGCAACGATGGAACAGCGGAATTGGTTATAGAGTTTAACCATCTGCGCCAGTACACCTTCGCCATCTTCGGCAGGCATACACAGGTCATCTGCGAGTACCACAGCAAATGGCTCATCACCCATCAGGTATTTGCCAGACAGAATGGCGTGGCCCAGACCTTTCATGTGGTTCTGGCGCTTGAACGCGAATTCGTTTTCGTTGATCAGTTTACGGATACTGGTCAGCAGGTTTTCTTTACCGCTGCCTTCAATTTCTTTTTCGAGCTCGTAGCTGATATCAAAGTGATCAGCGATGGCGCGCTTACCACGCCCGGTGATGAAACCAATGCGGTTGATCCCCGCCTCAGTCGCTTCTTCAACGCCGTACTGAACCAGTGGCTTGTTCACAACGGGCAGCATTTCTTTTGGCATTGCCTTGGTAGCAGGGAGGAAGCGGGTACCGTAACCGGCGACCGGGAACAGGCATTTGCGGATCATAAAAATCTTTCCTTTTTCTTAGTCAGAATGTGCTGAATCTTACCTTATAAGAGGTACAGATTATGGCAGATTTGTTACGTTTTTGCGTCAGAGGTTCCACCTAAGGCTGTATATCCGTTCAGCCCGCCGGGCAATCCGGACACATCATCGGATAATGATGATTTTTGCTGACTTCATGCGTTTTCCTCACGAGATTCAAGGAACCATGCCTCAAATGGCGGTTCTGAGGTGCAAGCCAGTAACCATTGTCTTTCTGTCAGAAGGGGCAGGAGTGTCACTCAGGACAAAGTAACTGGCGACATTGGTGATTCAGTGCCAACATCAAATGACTGTACGATCATGAGGAGATCCCGATGCACATACCTGCACCGTTTGAACTGGTACTCTTCGGGGGGCTGGGCGATCTCTCATTACGCAAGCTGATGCCTGCCCTCTATATGCTCCATTACGACGGTCGTCTGCCGGAGGGCAAAATTTATGCGGTGACCCGTCAAAGCCCGGAACGGAAGGATTTTGTCCGTCAGATTGAATCCTCGCTGAAGTCTCATGTGGCTGCTCCTTACCTCGACCTGGCAAAGCTGGACAGCTTTTTAGACGCTGTTCATTGTCTCACGCTGAACGTCAATGACGAAGAAGGCTACAGCCACCTGCCGGATATCCTGAGTTCGGATGACATCAACCGCGTGTACTACATGTCCACAGGCTCGAATCTGTATATGCCGGTCTGCCGGGGTCTGCAGAAAGTCGGACTGATCAAATCACACAGTAAAATCGTGCTGGAAAAGCCCATCGGCTATGACCTGAAAACCGCTCAGGAAATTAACGATACGGTGGGCGAATTTTTCGAAGAATCCCAGATCTACCGGATTGATCATTATCTGGGCAAAGAAACCGTTCAGAACCTCATGGTACTGCGCTTTGCCAACTCACTGTTCGAGTCTCAGTGGAATCAGCACTATATTGATCATATACAGATCACCATTTCTGAATCCCTGGGCGTGGAAAAGCGTGCCGAGTTTTATGAGCACGTGGGCGCCATGCGCGACATGTTTCAGAACCATCTTCTGCAGCTTCTCTGTATAACGGCCATGGAGCCACCGGCCCGGCTTGAACCAGATGCGGTACGGGATGAAAAAGTGAAAGTGCTGAAGGCGCTTAAACCTATTGTCGATCGCATGATCAATGAGAATGTGGTCCGCGGGCAATACGACTCGGGCGTCGCTGATGGCCACCCGGTACCGCGCTATCGTGATGAACCCGGCGTTCACGAAAAAAGTAATACCGAAACCTTCATTGCCGCGAAAGTGGAGATCGATAACTGGCGCTGGGCCGGTGTACCGTTTTATCTGCGTACCGGAAAACGTCTGGCAGACCGCATGTGTGAAATTGTGGTGCAGTTCAAGGAGCTGCCACATTCTATCTTTCCGCTGCAGCATAAAAACACCATGGCCAACAAACTTATTTTCCGCCTTCAGCCGGATGACGGTGTGCGCCTGATGTTGTGTGAAAAACGTGTGGGGCCTGGCATGAGTGTTCGCCCAATGAACCTCAGCCTGAATCCCTCTAATCATAAACAGGCCCGGGTACCAGAGGCCTATGAACGTCTGCTGTTCGATGTGCTCAGTGGCAATGCCACTCTGTTCCTGCGTGACGATGAACTGATCGAAGCATGGCGCTGGGTAGACCCGATACTTAAGTATTGGGAAGAGATGGAACAGCGGCCGGAACCCTATACCTCTGGGTCGTGGGGTCCGGCGGCTGCGACACTGCTGCTGGCCAAAGATGGCCGGCTGTGGGATGAAAACAGTTGAGGAAACTATGACAGATAACCGCTTCGCTTCGTCTGAAACACTGGCCAAACAACTCTCTGACAGTCTGGCTAAACGCATCCGCGAGGCGATTGATGCCCGCGGTCGTGTCTGCATTGCTGTCAGTGGTGGCAGTACGCCCGTGCGCTTCTTTCAGGAGCTGTCCCGCCGTGAGCTGGACTGGAGTAAAGTCATCATCACCCTGGTGGATGAACGCTGGGTAGATGAATCCGATGCGGCGAGCAACGCTCGCCTGGTACGCGAACACCTGCTGCAGAATCATGCCGCAAAAGCCTATTTTTTGCCGTTGAAAAACAAATCAGCCAACCCTGTGGATGGTTTCATGGAGTGCGAAAACAAGCTTCATGAGCAGATCACCCGTCTCGATTTCGCCGTGCTGGGTATGGGGAATGATGGCCACACGGCCAGCTGGTTCCCGCACTCAGAAGCACTGGCAAACTGCCTCAATGAAGGCGGTGGTGCCTGGTGCTCACCAGTGCTGGACGAACCTTCCGATATGCCACGCATGACCCTGACCTGGGCCTTGCTGGCGAAATGTCGCCACCTGTATCTGCACTTCGAGGGTGAGCAGAAAAATACCGTTTTTGAGCAGGCGACAGCAGCGGCAGAGCGTCAGAATATTCAGGCGATGCCCGTACGCACACTGTTGTATCAGTCTCAGGCCCCACTCAGTATTTACCGGAGTGAATAATATGCACAGCGTTGTTGAAGCCGTAACCGATCGTATACGCCAGCGCAGCGGACCGACCCGCAGCACCTACCTTGATGCCATGAGTCAGGCTGCGGATGCGGGTACCGTCCGCGGCCAGCTCAGCTGTACGAACCTGGCACACGATTACGCCTCAGCGACTGCCGATGAAAAATTGATCCTGCGTCAGGGGCACCGTGCCAACATTGGCATTATCACGGCTTACAATGATGTGCTGTCAGCACATGCGCCTTACCGCGATTATCCACCGCTGATCAAAGCAGAGCTGAGCCGTCTGGGGCATGTTGGGCAGGTGGCTGGTGGTGTACCGGCCATGTGCGATGGTGTGACTCAGGGACAGACCGGCATGGAGATGTCGCTGTTCAGTCGCGATGTCATTGCCATGAGCACCGCAGTTGCCCTGTCTCATCAGGTATTTGATGGCAATCTGATGCTGGGTATCTGCGACAAAATTGTCCCTGGCCTGTTGATGGCGGCCCTGCGTTTCGGTCATCTGCCGTTTGTATTTGTACCCTCCGGACCGATGCCAAGTGGCATCAGCAACTCGGATAAAGCCAAGGTCCGTCAGGCTTTCGCCCGGGGTGAAGTAGGAGAAGACGAGCTTCTGGTCAGTGAAATGGGCTCTTACCACAGTGAAGGTACATGCACATTTTATGGCACGGCGAACTCCAACCAGATGCTGATGGAGATCATGGGGCTGCAATTACCCGGCTCATCGTTTGTGAACCCATATACGCCCTTGCGCGATGCATTAACACGGGCTGCAACAGAGCGGGTAACCGCAATCACCGCGCTGGATCCGGACTATATGCCCATCGCCAAAATCGTCGATGAGAAAGTCATGGTAAATGCCATGATCGGTCTTCTGGCGACGGGTGGTTCGACCAACCACAGTATTCATCTGCTGGCGATTGCCCGCATGGCAGGCATTCTGATTGACTGGGAAGATATGGATGAACTGTCATCTGTGATTCCATTGATGACACGTATGTACCCCAATGGCAGTGCTGATGTTAATGCCTTCGAACAGGCCGGTGGCATGCCGTTCCTGATGAAAGAGTTGCTGGATGCTGGCCTGCTGCATAATGACGTTAATACCATTCTGGGTCACGGTCTCGACGCCTGGTGTCAGAAACCTGAGCTGGACGCTGAAGGTCAACTTATCTGGAAGCCTGTGGCCGATACCAGTGCTGATACTTCGGTGCTTGCCCCTGTCAGTCAGCCTTTCCTCAAAGAGGGCGGCATGAAGCTGGTCAGTGGCAACCTTGGTCGTGCGGTCATGAAAGTATCTGCTGTACCGGATGATCGCTGGGTCATTGAAGCCCCGGCCAAAGTGTTTACCGATCAGCAGCAGGTACTTGCAGCGTATAAAAATGGTGAGCTGAATCAGGACGTTATTGTCGTCGTCAAAGCACAGGGGCCGAAAGCCAATGGCATGCCTGAGCTGCATCAGCTCACCCCCTCTCTGACCAATCTTCAGGAGCAGGGTTTCCGCGTAGCACTGGTGACGGACGGTCGTTTATCCGGAGCCTCAGGCAAAGTGCCGGCAGCCATTCACCTCAGCCCGGAAGCCCTGGGTGGCGGGCCGATTCAGGCAGTCCGCAACGGCGATCTTATCCGCCTTGACGGTCACACCGGTGAGCTTGATGTTCTGACCGACGGCTTTTCTGAGCGCCTGCAGCAGCCAATGGATGATCTGGATGTCTCGGCTTCTTCGGCCGGTGTCGGCAGAGAGCTGTTTGCGGGGTTCCGCGCACTGGCAGGCCCTGCGGATCGGGGCGCCATCAGTTTAGGTTGGGAGTAACAGATTATGTGGGAAGAATGGCTGCAACAGACCAGACCCGTCGTTCCGGTGATTGTCATCAACAACCTGGAAGATGCCGTGCCCATGGCGCAGGCGCTGGTGAAGGGTGGTGTACACCTGCTGGAAGTCACCCTGCGCACCGGATGTGCTTATGATGCGATCCGTGAGATCAGTCAGAACGTACCAGAAGCCATTGTTGGTGTGGGCACAGTGACCCGTCCCGCTGAGCTTCACACCGCCGTTAATAACGGTGCGCAGTTTGTTATCAGCCCCGGATTTACCCCCTCCCTGCTTGAGGCTGCGAAAGAGTGGGGCGGGGCCTATCTGCCCGGTGTTGCCACTCCCGGTGAGGTTATGCTCGCCCGCGAGGCTGGATTCAGCCGTATGAAATTCTTCCCTGCCGAGGCCGCCGGTGGCATTGATATGCTCAAGTCTATCGGCGCGCCTCTGCCGGATGTCAGCTTCTGCCCGACAGGCGGCATCAATGCACGCACCAGCAGTGATTATCTTGCGCTCAGCAATGTATTTGCCGTCGGTGGCAGCTGGCTGACCCCCAACAATCTGATTCAGAACAAAGACTGGAACGGCATCACTCACATCGCCGAAACCAGCTAACCAGGGTTTATCAGGAACACCCAATGACACAAGCAGCGTTAACCCAGTTTACTCAACGAGTGCGTAATATTTACGGCGATAATCAGGATTGCGAGCAGATTGCCTGTGAAATTCTGAATTACTGTAATGCCTTCTGTGACAATTCTAAGCGACAGGTACTGGAAGAGCAGACCCCAGTCGATCATGAGCGCTGGTCAGAAGAAGACATCATCCTTATCACCTACGGTAATTCACTGCAGAAAGAGGGTGAAAAACCCTTCAGCACACTGGCGGCCTTCCTGCGGGATAATCTGAAAGACGTACTGAACACAGTGCACATTCTGCCGTTCTTTCCTTACAGCTCAGACGATGGTTTTTCCGTTATTGATTATCGCCAGGTTAACCCGGAATGGGGCGACTGGAGTCACGTTGCCGAAATTGCTGCTGACTTTGATCTGATGATTGATCTGGTGATCAATCACTGCTCCCGTGAAAATCTGTGGTTTATTGATTACATCGCCAACAACGAACCTTACAGCGATTATTTTATTGAAGTAGACCCTGAGACGGACGTCTCAATGGTCACCCGGCCGCGTAACTCCCCACTGCTGACCCCAGTGTATACCCGCCGTGGTGTGCGTCATGTCTGGGCAACGTTCTCCAAAGATCAGGTGGATGTGAACTTCGCCAACCCTAAGGTTCTGTACGAATTTATTCAGATTTATCTGCTTTATATTGAGCGTGGTGCGCGTTTTATCCGCCTGGATGCCGTCGCCTTCCTGTGGAAGCAGCTTGGCACCACCTGCCTGCACCTGAGCCAGACACACGAAGCCGTGAAGCTACTGCGTGATGTGGTTAATTTTGTTGCACCAGAAGTCGTGGTGATCACGGAAACCAACGTGCCGGTAAAAGAAAATCTGAGCTATTTCGGTAACTCGGATGAAGCGCACATGGTCTATCAGTTTGGTCTGCCACCCCTGGTACTGCATGCGCTTAACCGGGGTAACGCCAGCTTCCTGACCGACTGGGCGGCGGACATTCCACCTCTGCCGACGGGTTGTACCTATCTGAATTTTACTGCCTCTCACGATGGTATTGGTGTGCGTCCGGTTGAAGGCCTGTTACCCGAGCGTGAAGTCCAGGATCTGATTGATTCCATGCACCGTTTCGGTGGCTTTGTGAGCATGAAAGCCAATGGCGACGGTACGGAAAGCCCGTATGAAATTAACATTACTCTGTTTGATGCCTGTATGGGCACCCGACGAGGCGTGGACCACCATCAGGTACAGCGCTTCCTCTGCTCGCAAGCCATTATGCTGGCCATGCAGGGTATTCCCGCGTTCTACATTCACAGTCTGACCGCATCTCCCAACGACCTGGCGCACGTTGAGCAAACCGGGCGGACCCGTTCCATCAACCGTAAGATCTGGGACATGCACGAGCTTGAGCTGCTGATGGCGAATCCGGTGACGCCCCAGGCTGAAGTTTTTTCTGAACTGACCAGGATGATCAAAATCCGTCGTCAGCAACCGGCGTTCAGTCCTGATGCCCGTCAGGATGTCATCAAGATCAACTCTGATCTGTTTATCCTGCAGCGCACCAGTGTCAGTGGCAACCAGCGTATCTGGGCCATTTCTAATGTCACTGAACGTATTCTGAAACTGCCGCTGGCGAGCCTGGGCTTTCTTGAAAATGGTCTTATGAATCTGTTGGCACACGAACCCAGCATCATTACCGATGAGTTGATTCTCTATCCGTACCAGACGGTATGGCTGACGGAATTCAGCATCGGCTGAGATTCGGTCAGTGAATTCAGGGCATAAAAAACGGCGGTAGTGACCGCCGTTTTTTATGGCTCTCATCTAAAGGGTCAGCTGGGCTTTTTCACGGCCAGTTTTTCCCACGCCCGGGTCTTCAGGCCGATGATAAACACCAGCACACCAGCACCAATGGCAAACAGAGCGATCTGCATGAACAGGCCCGGCATCTCGTCCAGTTTTTCAGGATCAAAGTGACCAGCGAACAGACCGGCAATCACACTGCCGATGGAGTAGGTCAGAACAAACAGGCCCATCATCTGGCCAGACAGGCGAGTTGGCGACAGACGGCTTACGGCACTCAGCGCCACCGGGCTCAGTAGCAGTTCGCCAACGGTATGCAGAAAGTAAGTCATGATCAGCCAGTAAGGCGCAGCTTTCATGCCGCTGGCAACCACATGAGCGGCGGCAAACATCACCAGAAAGCCACTGGCCATAATGATCAGGCCAAAGGCAGACTTCACCGCGTAAGATGGATCAAGCATGCGCTTACCCAGGTTCACCCAGAGTGCGGCGAAAAACGGCGACAGAATCAGAATAAAAAAGGAGTTGGCGCTCTGGAACCAGGTGGTCGGTATCTCAAAACTGCCGATCAGACGGTCGGTGTAGTCACGGCCAAACAGGTTGAGTGAAGAACCGGCCTGTTCAAAACCGGCCCAGAAACAGGCAGAGGCAAAACAGATCAACAGAATTGCCCACATGCGCTTTTTCTCATCCTGATTCAGATCTGAAAAGAAGAACAGGAAAAAGAAATAGATAAAGAACACCGAAGTGATAATAGCGACCACATAGGTGGCAATACTCACCGGGTTAATGACCAGCCAGCCTGTCAGTGCAGCCGCTGTTGTCAGGGTGAGTACCACCAGAAACGCCATAATGACCAGCCAGCTGACCTGCACTGAGCGGGGCTGCATCGGGGTAATGGGGGCGCTGCCGCAATCACCCAGTTTATGCTGGGTCAGGCGGTACTGAATCAGACCGATCGCCATACCAACGGCCGCCGCACCAAAGCCCCAGTGCCAGCCGACACCTTCCGCAAGAGCACCAGTGACGCCGTACCCGATAAAGGCACCGATATTGATGCCCATGTAATAAATGGTGTAACCACTGTCGCGGCGGCTGTCTTCTTTGCCGTACAGTTGCCCGACCAGGGCGGTAATATTGGGTTTCAACAGGCCGGTACCCAGTACCACTAAGATCAGGCCGATAAAGAAGGTACTGTGATCAGGTATGGCCAGTACGATATGGCCACACATGATAATCACGCCGCCATACCAGACCGCTCTCTGACTGCCGATCAGGCGGTCAGCAATCCAGCCACCGGGCAGCCCCATAAAATACACCGCGCCGGTGTAAAGTCCGTAAATGGCCGTTGCGGAGGCCACGGTCAGCTCCAGGCCACCTTCCATCATGGCGGTGGTCATGAACAGTACCAGCAGAGCGCGCATGCCGTAGTAACTCATCCGCTCCCACATCTCGGTCATAAACAGAGGCTGAAGGCCGGGCGGGTGTCCGAAAAAATCATTCAGAGGCGAAGCAGGGGGTTGCGACATAGCGTTCTCCAGAACCCGGAATTGAAACCATCCGGGGGTAATTCAGATAAGGGTCTGACGCAGTATAAGGGCAGGTTCAGAGTGATGAACGGTTGATTGCACACAAAGACCAACTATTTGTCGGATAAGGCATTTTTTCCGTTTTGGGCGGGGTATATTGAAACAAAATTCTAATCCGAAGCGCGTTTCGCGTTGAACCTTCCTGGAGCAAGTCCGAAATGAGAATTCCCCATATGATCCGCTATGCATTCACGGCGTTAATGAGTTCTGCTCTGCTTCTGGCCAATCCAGCTTCTGCCTACGATCCGGATGCAGACCCGGCAACAGACTATGCAGCGGCACTGTCTTCTGCCGAAGAAAGCGGCCGCAAAGTATTGGTGGTGTTCGGTGCCGACTGGTGTCCGGACTGCCGTGCTTTCGATAAGTTGATTACTCAGGCTCCCCTGCAGGCAACCATTGAAGAACATTTTGTGGTGATGCACGTTGATATCGGCAACTGGGACCGCAACATGGCGTTCACGGAGCAGTTTGGAGAGCCGGTTGCGAAGGGTATTCCGTCGATTGCGATTCTGAGTGCTGATAAAGATCTGCTGTACGTTGCTGAGGGGGGCGAGTTTGCCTCTGCCCGGTCGTCAACGACAGAAGACCTGAACATCTGGTTTATTGAGCGTCTGTCACTCATTGAGCCGTAAGGCTCGCTGCAATGGCTCAGCCATAAAAAAGCCCCGGATATCCGGGGCTTTTTGTGTGGGTCATGGTCTGACCCGATAAAGGACTCTGGTCCTTATTCGTCGCTGGTGGCCTCACCGGCGATGTAGCGGGGTGCATCCGTCACTTCCGGCATAACGTCATTATTCAGATCGCCTGTGACTTCCTCTGGTACCGGTGCTGCCGGATCGTTCAGCGCCAGCACACTGCAGTTATCGGCTTCAGACATGGTCTGTTCAATGTCCAGGGCTTTAACCACGTACTCTTCGCTGTTACCCATGACCACGGCATCGGCGATGCTGAAGGCCGGCAGCCAGAAACCATTGTCGGTGTCTTCGTAGCCAGGGATGCCCCACAGATCACCGTTACCACCGTAGTTCAGCAGCAGCGTCTGATTAGCGAAGAAGCCGGCATCACCACTGCGGTCGTTGGTGTCTTCATGGCGGTAGGTAAACTCAAGCGGCTTGTCGAAGGCGATGATGGTGCCTGCGGCGTCGCTCAGTACGGTCTGGCGGTTCCAGTCGTTCGGGCCGGTTTCAAACTCATAGAATACGGTGACGGAATCCGGGTTGTAGATGTCGTAGACAGAGTTCAGGTTGCTGGTATCAGTGACCATACCGCCGGAGTTAAAGCCCCAGCTGTGCTGGTTGTTGCCGTCTTCTTCGACGTCAGGGTACTGTACAACCGCTTCTGCTTTGATCAGTTCAAGTGCCAGATCACCCGTGTTGCTGATGGTGTAGGTGTATGGCGTGTTGATATCCTGGCTGTCAGCTTCATACGGGCCATCCCAGGTTTCCAGGTCGGTCGCGCTCAGGCCGGTTTTTGGGCAACGCTCGTAGCAGTAGAGGGTTGCGGTGCCGTTTTCAAACAGTTCGCCGGTGCCGGTTTCATTGCCGGTGACGTATTCCTGCTTGAAGAAGGTGATCACTTCGGCGCCTTCGACATACTGAACGCCGCCACCGAGCTGGCCAGAATACATGTACAGGTTGGCACCGGATTCCATTTCAATGGCTTGCGGAGTCTCCAGCTCTGTGCGGGTCTGACCATTCTCGTTGTATTCGAAGGTCGCAGTACGGACAAAGGCCATCAGCTCAGTATCGTACTCAACGATGTACTCGCTGCTTTCGCCGGTTTCGTTATCCCAGTCGTAGAATTCGAACTCAATGCCACCGATGTCGTCCAGGTCCAGGGAGACGACGGTGTTTTTCTTCAGGCGGCCATGGGCCTGCAGCAGACTGTATTCTTCGCCGGTGCTGCCATCAAAGGTTTCGCGCTGGATGGTGGTACCAGACAGTTCAACACCCTGGTCTTCGGTCCAGATACCCCAGTAGCTGGCGTAGCCGCGGGCAGCGTATACGCCGTCGCCATCGGCGTCATAGAGGAAGGGGAAACCGGAATTCAGTTCAACCGAAGAGCCGTCTGCGACATTGAACAGGCCATAACGCCATACCGATTCGGTAAACTCATTACGCGACAGACAGGTACCGTTCTGGTCATCGTTTTTATAGGGCAGGGCGTCAAACGTGGCCGCTTTCTGCAGCAGCAACAGATCACTGTTGTAACTGATGGCAAAGGCTTTATTGGCTTCGGCTTCATCGTTGCCTACCTGACGGAAGCCGGTCAGGGCCACGCCATTGTCTTCGGCCGGGTTCACCACCACGCTCGCTGAGGTCTCGTATTCTTCACCCGGGCCCCAGATGGAGGTCTCATAGAGGGTAAAGCCCTGGAAGCCTGCCAGAGTATCAACGGTTGCCAGTTCGCCTTTACCGTAGGCATCCGGATCTGCTGAATCGATAGCATCGGCAAACTGGTAGCTCAGCGTAAACGAACCAAATGGGTTTTCTTCTGAAGCACCTTCACGGATCACACCATTGATTCGGATGGCCTGAGTGAAGTCACCATTATTCATGGTCAGCCAGGCTTTCACATTCATCGGTGCATCGTCAGTGTCGTCGCGGGTCGCATCGACCACCACTTCGGTGTAATTCACAGCACCCTGGGAACCCGAGCTCTGATCATCGCCACCGCCATTTTCTTCGAAGCAGCTGTCCATATCGGCAAGCACGGTGTAAGGGCCTTCATTGACCTCCTGCTCCGGTCTCAGCTGACCGATAAAACACAGAATGCTGTCGACGGTTTCCAGCGGCTCCAGAGCTTCCAGCCAGACATAGGTGTTGGCAGAGGTTTCGGAGTAATCGGTGCCCTCATCCAGGAATCCACCTTCGGTTGCCGGTGCCTGGGCCAGGAATGCAGGGGCCTGATTACCACCGGTTGTTTTTGGCTCGACCAGTGACAACTGTTCTGGCAGCACCAGATCCTCATTTTCAATGGCTGTGGAGGTGTCATCTGTACTGCCTGAGTCATCCGTCAGGTTGTCAGTGTCGGTATTGGTATCCAGCTCTGTGGTGGACTGTCCGGTATCGCTACAGGCCGCGAGCAGCAGGCAGAGCTGAAAGGTAAGAAACTTTTTGTTCATGGTGGTGATATCTCCGATGTAAAAAACGCAGTTCCATTGGCTCTCATTGGAGAGCGGAGGGTCGTTTTTCACTATAGACAGAGCATCGGATTTGCCTGGAGGTGGTCACATTTTCCTGTGTCAGAAAAGTCTCTTTTATGACTTTCCTGTAGTTAGGAGTATTGACTTAACAAATGGTCTGGAAACTCAGGCATTTTCCGCAGACAAAGAATCCAGAATTACAGCTGGGTTTCCTAGACGAGTTACTTAGCTGGGTCCCACCTGTATATGACCATGAGGAGGACTTAGTGAGGTGCCTCGCAGAGCGCTGGTTTCGGGCCTGTGTTCAGGTCGGGCTTTCGGGTAAGGCACTCAGGTACGGGCATCAGCCGGTCACAGGCTCACAGCTGCCCGTTAACTGCACCGGGCGCAGATGGCCCAGGGAAGACTGATCAAAACCAATGCGGATGATCACCGCACCGGTGTCAGCGGGGGCATGAATGTATTCCGGACCGGACTTGTCCGGGTCGGTGGTGAGTACCCGGGAGAAATACGCCCCCTCAACCTGACGGTCGTTCATGCTGAAGTAATTCATGGTATCAGCGCCAAAAAAACTCACTGACCAGTAGCTGTCAGGAACCTGAGAAGTGATCTTCAGATCGGTATCAGAAAGGTCATACACGCAGAGCGAATACAGCAGATCCGGGCTGGTCATGACCACCATATCATTGGTGTGATCAGGCACGGCGGCATGCATCATGGCGTTCTTGTCCAGCTTGGTATCCAGAACCAGGGTGACCCCTGCCATGATGAGATAGGGGGTTACCAGAAAAGAGACCGGTACGGTGACTGCAGCAACCAGTAAAAACCAGAGACTGAATACAACCCAGCGTTTTTTCAGGACACTCAGCATGACACTTCCTCCACCTTGGGCAAAGCCACGGTATCGACATGTTCCATCAGGGCGTTAGATGGGTTGTAGACCCGCAGCAGCACAATGACACGCGGATCCGCTGAGGTTGGAATCCAGTTCTTACCGGTTTTTTCCGGGGCAATATCGATGGTGAAACTGCCATCCTCATTCCAGACGACGGTTTTGTCGCTGAAACTGTAACGCATCTGCGGATTCTCAATCAGCATACGATCATCACCATACACTGTGATACTCCACCAACGGGTGTCGAGATGTTTGCCCGTGATACGGTAATGGCACTGACCACTCATATCGTTGCGGTCGATGTTGGCGGGCGAAGCAATAAAATAAATTGACTCACTGCGGGACAGGGCAAAAAGGCCGCCGGTTGCAATAACCGCTTTCTGAAACAGGGATGAAGATTCATCACCCACGGATAACTGATACAGCCAGTCGCCGTTGTGATTCCAGCGGTTCATACCGATCTCGCGCAGGCTGTAACCGGTAATGATACTGCCTGCGAGAATCCCCAGCAGTGTCATACGGATCAACAACCGCCAGGTGGGTAACGTCTTTTTCATGCGCTTCAGATTCCTGTCTGAGCCAACGGATAGCTGTTTATGACACAGAAAAACCGGGAGGTTCAAGCGCACGCAGGCGTTCGGATATTACAGAGGTAACAGAGGCAGGCTTCTGGCATATGTTCGCCAACAGAGAGGCGACGACAGGCGGACCTTGCGGTTACCTTGTCGTCGCTGGAGGTGTCAGGCGATATCCGCCAGCTTCTCAATCTGAGTGTCAAACCGGGCGAGCGGAACTTGTGCCTGTAATAATTGTTGGCGCGCAAGCCCCAGCCCTCCGGCAACAAAGTTAAACAGGTTGGCGGTCGCTGCAGCGTCAATGTGCGGATGTTCCAGCGCTGCCTGAAGATGACTGTTCTGTCCGGCACCACCGGCATAAATCAGAGGGGTATTCCAGTCAGCGGGTAAGGCAGACAGAGCATCAAAATCATACCCCTGGCCCGTGCCGTCACGATGCACCGCATTCAGATACACCTCGCCGACATTCAGCGCCTGTAAACGCGACAGGTGGGTACTCAGGTCACCCTGGCTGGTGGTGGCATTATGGCTGAATACCTCCTGCTGCCCGGTGTTTTTCCAGTCGACAGCGGCAACAAGGCACTGGCTGCCGTAACGGGCAATCAGTTCTTCTATGAATGCTGGTTGATCAAAGCAGGGGGTGTTCATCACCAGTTTATCGGCACCGCTGCTGAGCAGGCGCGCCGCGGTATCTGTGGAGCGGATCTGGCCACCGGCCGCCACCGGGATCATGCAATGACTGACCAGTGACTCGAGTGCTGCACAGAAATCTTCGTGTTTATCGGCCTCGGGGTCGGTGTTGATGAGAATAAGCTCATCAATGACATCAGAAATCGCAGAAAACTGGTAATTCTTCATCAGCCAGTTCATATCACCGACTTTCTGCAGGCGGAAATTCCGGCTCAGCATAAAGTGGCCGTTTTTATACAGCAGGGTAAAGATCAGGCGCTTTTTAAGCATAGGTGACCTCCAGATTAAGCATAGGTGACCTCCAGAAAATTCTGAATCAGTTGCAGCCCGGTACGCTGGCTTTTTTCCGGGTGAAACTGCACACCATGGATATTGTCTTTGCTGAAACCGCATACAAAGGTCTGGCCGTAATGACAGTACAGGTAGTCGGCATCCGGGTCCTGTTTCTGCATGGCGTAGCTGTGTGTAAAGTAAAAATCACTGTGCGGACGAATCCCCTGCATCAGCGGTTGTGAATCCTCGCAGAACACCTCGTTAAAACCGACGTGCGGAATGCGTAACGACGCCGTGCTGTGCAAGCGGCTGACCCGATTCTGAATCAGCCCCAGACCCTGGCTCTCACCACCTTCATCACTGCCAGTGCCCAGCAACTGCATACCCAGACAGATACCGAGTATCGGCACGCCCTGTTGCAGCACTGTGTCGCGGATGGTCTGAGTCAGGCCGTAGTCATTCATATTCTGCATGGCACGGTTAAACGAGCCGACACCGGGGAGTATCAGGCTGTCCGCCTCACCAATCACCTCAGGATCGCGACTGATACTGACATCGTGCCCAAGGCGTTGCAGCGCGTTCTGTACTGACAGGTGATTACCCATGCCGTAATCAATCAGAATAATGTTCATACAATCTCAAACTTCGGCATCCAGCGGCCGTTGCTGTCTTTGTAAAAGAGTTCCTGATTCGCAAAGCGATCAATCGCAGCGTTAAATTCATCCAGACTGATGCGGTAATAATCCAGATAACGCTCAATGTAGGGTTCGGGGTAACAGTTATCGTACATCTGCGCCAACATTTTGCCCTGATCACGCGACATGGCACCGCGACGGATATCGATGCCTGAATCCTGAGTGGCCCGGCCAAAGCCGAACTTCAGGTACATCAGATACGTATGCAGGTCATACAGACAGGTATCGTTCTGGGCAAAGTTGGTGTAAGTGCCGGTGTTGGACTCTTCTTTTTCCTGTAGCCCGCAGAATTCCTTGGCAATCATGTAATTGCGGTAAGGGTCCCAGCTTTCGAAATACGACCAGTGTGCACATTCAATCTCGCCTAATTTCTGGTCGTCGGCATCAAAACGCCAGAAATAGGTTTCCTGACTGGTAAGGCCCCGCAGAGTCTCTTCGTACTGGCCTTCGAGGTAAACACGCTTCATAAATTCCGCCGTGAATACCGCGCGGTT
>JBPEXS010000371.1:0-2249 GCA_052031325.1 Thalassolituus sp.
TGGCCAATGGCATCACCGTAAACTGGGAGCCGTCCATGCAACTGCCTGCGCTGGTAGGGCGCGAGCAGAAGCTACGTTCCATGTTCCGGCATCTGCTTGAGAACGCCATCGAGGCCATGGCGCAGCGTGGTGTCAAAGAGCGCGAACTTACCATTCGCACCTCAGCGGCAGACAGCCGGATTCTGTGCGAAATAACCGACACAGGGCCGGGCGTACCTGCCGATATGCAGGTGCGGGTATTTGAGCCGTTTTTCACCACAAAAAATATCGCCGGTAGTTCCCGGGGTATGGGCCTGACCATTGTTCAGGACGTCGTCAGTGATCATTCCGGCACCATACAGTTTGATAATAAAAAAGCCGGAAAAGGCTGCAGCATTCTGATTCAGTTGCCACTGACTTCACGCTTCTGAGGGGGAGGGTCCGATGAACAGCCAGCGATTTGTTGCGGTCGGTCAGGCCGTCAGAAGCCGTGCCGAACTGCAGGAACGACATTACAAGTGTTTATGCGCTCTGATCAGCCTGTTAGCCAAGGCCTCTCAGATTGAAGAAACACTGAATAAAATACTCTGGATACTGCACCACGAAGGTGGGCTGCAGTATGGGGTTGTCGACTTTTTTGACCCGGAAAACAGCCTGCTTCAGGTCGGCGCGATTTACCGTGACCAGGGCAATACCAGTAAAACGCCTTCCGTTAATTACAAGCCCGGTGAAGGTATTGTCGGCCGGATTCTGGAAATGAATCAGTCGATCGTACTGGGGCGTATTTCGACGGAACCGCGTTTTCTCGACCGGCTTGAAGTGTATGATCTGGAGCTGCCTTTCATCGGTGTGCCTATCCGTAACCAGGAAGGCAATGCCATCGGTGTACTGGCTGCTCAGCCCGACGTCCCTGCCGATGAATATCTACCTGAGCGTACTCAGTTTATGTCGGCAGTGGCTGACATACTGTCGCAGACCGTACGCCTGCTCGCGAATGTCGAAGAGGGCGATAATATCGCCATGGAACGTGACGAGCTGCGTCGTGAAGTCCGGGCGAAATACGGCTTTGATAACATGGTGGTCGGCCATTCTGACGGCATGCGCCAGGTGTTTGATCAGGTGCGTCGGGTTGCCAAGTGGGACAGTACGGTACTGGTGCTGGGTGAGTCGGGTACTGGTAAAGAACTGATCGCCAACGCCATCCATTACAACTCGCCGCGTGCGCATCAGGCCTTTGTCTGCCTTAACTGTGCATCGTTACCGGAAAACCTGCTTGAATCCGAATTATTCGGCCATGAAAAAGGCGCATTTACCAATGCGGTAAAGCAGCGTAAGGGCCGCTTTGAACAGGCCGATGGCGGTACCTTATTTCTGGATGAAATCGGTGAAATTTCACCACTCTTCCAGGCTAAGTTACTGCGGGTTTTACAGGAAGGTGAACTCGAACGTGTCGGTGGTACCAAAACGATAAAAGTGAACGTACGCATTGTTGCTGCGACCAACCGCAACCTGCTGGAAGAAGTCGAAAAAGGCAATTTCCGCGAGGATTTATATTACCGCCTGAACGTTATGGCCATCCGTCTGCCGCCACTGCGTGAGCGCCTGGTGGATGTGCCAGAACTGGCCAACTTCCTGCTCGAAAAAGTCTCAAAAAGTCAGGGCCGTAAACTCGCCTTTACCGACAGCGCGACCCGTATGCTGATGGGGTATCACTGGCCGGGTAACGTACGCCAGCTGGAAAACACCATCGAGCGTGCAGCGGTGATGACCGAAGGCGAAACCATTGATACCGACGCCATTGCTCTGCCGGGTGCGCAGCCCACACCGGGTGGATTCAGCAGCAGTGCGCCAGTCAGTAATGGCAATGCCGTGCGTGTGGATCTCAATGATCCGGATGTGGATGAGCGCGAACGCTTAATTGCCGCGCTTGAGCAAACCGGTTGGGTGCAGGCTAAGGCCGCACGCCTGCTGGGTATGACACCACGGCAGATTGCTTACCGGATTCAGACCATGAACATCAATGTGCGCAAGATCTGAGTTAATCAGATCTCCGTCCGGTCACCCTGTGTGCCCGGTGATGAAATCACCAGAAAACGAACCGGTGAATCGGAGTTATTACAGAAACGATGTTCAACTCCGGGTGGGACATGCAGACCCTGACCTGCATTAAACGTAACGCTTCTGTCTGTAAACTCCATCGTGGCTTCACCCTCCAGTACATAAAAAAACTGGCGGGACCTGGAATGAAAATGCCGGACTTCACCAGCACT
>JBPEXS010000372.1:0-6019 GCA_052031325.1 Thalassolituus sp.
CCCGGATCTGCCGTTTATCTGGCCGGAATTCGAGAGAGGTGGTCACGGCATCTGTGTTCTGCACTCTCGCGACCTGAAACAGCTTTAACGGCACAATATATAATCGATGATTTCCTGCCAGTGGGCAGGGCAAACACAACGGAATTACTATGTCTGGTAACAGCTTCGGAAAACTCTTCACCGTCACCACCTTTGGTGAAAGCCACGGTCTGGCCCTGGGTGCCATCGTCGATGGTTGCCCTCCCGGGATTCCGCTGAGCGAAGAAGACCTGCAGCTCGACCTAGACCGTCGTAAGCCGGGTACCTCCCGCCATACCACTCAGCGTCGTGAAGACGATAAGGTGAAAATCCTGTCGGGTGTGTTTGAAGGCAAAACCACCGGCACGCCGATTGGTCTGGTGATTGAGAATACCGACCAGCGCTCCAAGGATTATTCCAATATCGCCGCGACGTTCCGTCCGGCGCACGCCGATTACGCTTACACCCAGAAATACGGCTTCCGCGATTACCGCGGTGGCGGCCGTTCCAGTGCCCGTGAAACTGCCATGCGTGTTGCCGCAGGTTCTATCGCCAAGAAAGTACTGGCGGAGAAGGGCATTCAGGTGCGCGGTTATCTGTCGCAGTTAGGCCCGATCAAAGCCGAAGCCTTTGATTGGGATCAGGTGGAACAGAACGCCTTCTTCTGCCCGGATGCTGCTAAGGTGCCGGAAATGGAAGCCTACATGGATGCGCTGCGCAAAGAATGTAACTCCGTCGGTGCGAAGATCAGCGTCGTTGCGACTGGCCTGATGCCGGGTCTGGGCGAACCGATCTTTGATCGCTTAGACGCGGAACTGGCCCATGCGCTGATGAGCATCAACGCCGTCAAAGGCGTTGAGATTGGCGACGGCTTTGATGTGGTTGCTCAGAAGGGTACCGAGCACCGTGATGAGATGACCCCTCAGGGCTTCCTCAGCAATCATGCTGGTGGCATTGTCGGTGGTATTTCTACCGGTCAGGACATCATTGCTCATATTGCCCTGAAGCCAACCTCCAGCATGGCGCTGCCGGGCCGCTCCATTGATGTGGATGGCAACGAAATTGAAGTCATCACCAAAGGTCGTCATGACCCCTGTGTGGGCATCCGCGCGACCCCAATCGCCGAAGCCATGATGGCCATTACCCTGGTGGATCATCTGCTGCGTCACCGTGGCCAGAATGCCGATGTGGTGTGTTCAACGCCGGTGATCCCAGGAAAAGCGCCAGGGCAGGCACCAGAGTAATACCACTGGCTTCTGCGGAAGTGCATGCAGCGACAACTGGATTGCCACGTCGCTGCGCGACTCGCAATGACGACTGACGGAAACGTCTCTTTTAAAAGTCAGTGCGAGGCCTCATCCCGGATGAGGGCGAAGCAATCAAGAACATGTCTGTACCGGGACGATGGCTTTGAATTCAGTCAGCTCTAACACCCCCTTCGCACTCTTCTACGGCCTCTACTTCGCTCTGGTCGGCTGTATAGTCCCGTTCTGGGGTCTCTACCTTCAGCACCTCGAATTCTCCGCTCACGACATCGGCGTGTTGATGGCGCTGTTCGGCGTGGTACGCATCATCGGCCCCAACCTCTGGACGGCGCAGGCCCATCGCTTTCACAGCCCGGTGAGCATGGTGCGCTGGGCGGCCGTCATTACCGTGCTGTGTTTCAGCGCCATCTTTTTTGCCCGCGATGTCTGGACCGTGGGTCTGGTGATGTTCGCTTACGGTTTTTTCTGGTCGGCGCTGCTACCGCAGTACGAGGCCCTGTGCATGCGGCACATCAGCCACCGGCTGGAGGTCTACAGCCGAATCCGCCTGTGGGGATCAGTCACCTTTATTCTTGCCGTGGCGGGCCTGGGTACGTTGTTCGACTTTATCAGCATTGCCTGGTTGCCACTGTTTATGTGGGTGCTGATGATCATGGTGACGGGCAACGGCTGGATGCTGCCTGCGTATGCACCCGCTGAGGATGAAGACACCACACCCCAGAAGCTGTTACCGCACCTGAAGAGACTGCCGGTGATCGGTTTTCTGCTGATCAATATCCTGCTGTATCTGTCGCACGGTCCTTACTACACCTTCTTCAGTATTTATCTGGAAGAACACGGCTACACCAATACCGAGATCGGACTGATCTGGACGGTAGGTGTCGTGGCCGAGATCTGGCTGTTCTGGAAATTCGGCCGTCTGATGCCACTGCTCAGCTGGCGCGGCTGGATGGTGCTAAGTCTGCTGTTAACCGCGCTGCGTTGGGTTGCCGTGTCGGCTGCGGTGGATCTGATCTGGCTACTGGTGCTGGCACAGACCATTCATGCGTTCAGTTACGGGGCCATGCACGCGGTTTCCATGCGTTACGTGCAGTCGTTATTTCCGCAGGTGCTGCGTGGCCGTGCGCAGGCGCTCTACAGTAGTGTGGGTTTTGGCGCGGGCAGTGCCTTAGGTGCGTATTTCAGTGGTCTGCTGTGGGAGCCATTGGGCGGGGCGGTGGTCTTTATGCTGGCGGCGGCGATTGCCATGGTGACCATTCCGGTGGTGATGCTGACTTTGCCCAAAGAATAAAATCCCGCTCAGGTCGTTGATTTTCTATCTGCGTTGCCACTGCTGTGTTAAAAACCGCTTCGAAATGCTCATTTACGACTTGTAAACCGAAGGTCGGCCCCTGCACTTTCTCACCGGTTTTTGCCTTGCATTGACTGCCTCGAAAACGAAAATCAACAACCTGAGAAGGAGTGAGGCGCTAAGGATTGAAGGTCGGTAAATAAAAAACCGGAGCCTGCTGGCTCCGGTTAATGCTCTTATTGGATCGTATTTTTCTACTCGTTTCTTTACCGCTTAGCGGGCGGGCTTCAGGTAGTACTTGTCTTCCAGCTGGCGCTGATAGAGGTTGTCGCGCTGTACGGATTCACCTTCGACACCTTCTTCGCCCTCTGGCGTGCTGTCGTTATAGGTCGGATCATAACAGTCGTTACCTGTCTGCCATTCAGCGATCTCGTTGACCGTGGCCGCACCGCTGGCAACGTCGATGGTAAACACCGCCCAGCACTCTGTTGCGGTACCTGCAGGTGGCTCATAGATGTAAAGGTCATCGTTGATCTGCAGCTCGACGCGGGCCGGTGAAGCCTGAATGTCACTCGCGCCTGAGTAGTGGTACACGCTGTAGTAGTAGGTACCATCGAACGGGAAGCCCGACATATAGGTAACCTCAGGGCCATAGCTGTCGGTGTCATCCACATCCAGGTAGATGCTTTCTTCACCCACGGTCAGCTCACGATCGCCGTAGTACAGGTGGAAGCGCGACTCCGCATCATCGGCCGACGCCGGGCCATCCAGATGGGTGTCCAGATCACTTGGGTTCGCACCCCAGGTCAGTGTCACGGTCACTTCAAGGTCACCCAGCACAAAGCAGTCGCTGTCGGTGATTTCATCGGTGCCTGTGCTGTAAACCCGTGATGGAGTGACCAGTGATGAATACTCACCTGATACGCGCACCTCTGAGTTAATCCGTACCGGAATGCGGAAGTTACCATCAGCATCACTGCGTGCCCGTGACGTGCCGGTGTAGTCTTCACCCGTGGCGGTAATGCGCGCTCCGGATACCCGGTTAGCCTCAGTATCTTCAACACAGCCGTTGATGTAGGTGGTGTTGTAGACCTGGTCGGCGTTCCAGGTGGTAAAGTGCTCTACCGTACCCACGTAGAAGTACTCGCCGCTGATATCGGTCAGCGTGGCGGTGCCTTCTTCAATCCAGTAGCCGCTGACGTCATCAAAGTAGTACAGCGGGATGCTTGCCGGAGCATCGGCCACATCGCCTGACAGGGGAATACGCACCGTGGCGGTTTCACCTGAGGCCAGTGACAGCGGGTCACCCGCAGATGACGTGAAGGTGGCATTGATGGCCCCAAAGCTTTCAATCAGGTCGACTTCACCTGTGCTCTCATCCAGGGTTTCAAACTCACCGGGCATCACATCCGGGTCGCTGCGTGGATCCAGCAGGGTCAGTTCTGCGGCGACTTCACCACTGAACAGGTTTCCGTCTCCATCGACAAAGGCATTGGCAGGCAGGCTGACGATACTGGTGCCGTCGACCAGAATCTCAGCATCACCGTCGGCCGCAAACGAGGTACTGGTATTCACCGGCACGATGGCTGCGTTGTAGACGGTTTCGCCCACCTCAATGCTGCGACCGTATTCCGCATACTGAGCGGCATTGGCGTAGAGGGTCTGAGTCTCAGCGCGGATATCAATGCCGAGCAGGGCGACCCCGGTGTCATCCGTGACGGCACTGTCAGCGCCGCCATCGCTGTCCGCACTGTCCCAGTAGAGTGACAGTGAGGCTTCAGGTACCGGCGTACCGTCGAAGTAATCCAGCGCTGTCACGGTCAGGTAACTGGCTGGTACCACAGACACGGTTCTGGTCAGTGTACTTTCGTTGCCAGCTTCATCCGTCGCTGTGTAGGTCAGGGTGTAGTCACCCCAGGTCATGGTATCAACTTCACCGCTGACACTGAGGCTGGGTTCAGCGTCTTCATTGTCGGTAGCGGTCGCGCCCGGGTCGGTAAAGTCTTCACCCTGGGCCAGTTCCATGGTTGCGTTACCGTTGAGTGTAATCACCGGAGCTTCCGTATCCGGTGTGTCGGTATCGTCACCACCGCCACTGCTGCCACCGCATGCGGTAAGCAGAACAAAGGCCGGAAGGGTGAGATATCCAGACAGGTTAAAGGGCGTTCTGAAGTAGTGTTTCATAGCAGTTTCCTGATCAATATTAGGGTTCTCGCTGCGGGAATCTGTAACTCACCGCAGCGGACATTGCCTTGTGTCTCAGTTCAGAGGCGGGGCATTTTTTTCGCCTTTTCCGCCTCTGATTTCATGCTAATCCTCTTTAATCGTATATTACTGAAACATGGATCACACTTAGGAAATGTCACGCACTTCTGGTGATAACCACATCACATGTATGGTTATTTTTTGCAGGATACATCTGGTGGATTCTGCCGTTTGGACTATCAGGTGAATGGTCATCAGTGACTGCCCCCGGGTACGAACCCTGTTTTGCTCGAAGGGCAGTTCCGTTATGATTCACAGGTCATTTTCAGAAGGTTTTTCCGTGTCCCGATTTGATCAGGAATCCATCGTTTATGGGGTGATTCGTCACCTGCCATCCGTTAATCGCGAGCAGGCTCAATACGAGCGCTCAGTGAACCGTTCTTCTATTGATGAGTTGCCATCCGGTGACGATGATGAGGGTCTGCTGCTGATGCGTGAGATGTTCGCGCAATCCGGTGGTGATGTGTTTACCGGAGCGTATCAGACACAGCTGATTCATTTCGGCGCTTCTTTCCGGGGCGTGGAGTACGAGTGGGAGCACTGGATTGAACGGTTCGAAAGCCTGCTGAAAAGCATGTACTGGAACGGCGCTACCGTGCATCTTGAAACCGAACTCTCGGGTAAGCACACTTTTCATTGGCACTCTGAGCAGGGCCATACTCCGTCTTCAGAAGACTTGCGTATGGTCTGTGAGTGGGAACGGGAGTCGGCCTTTGGACTGGCATGATTCAGCACCGCAAGCGCCTGACCCGTCACAGGCGTTCGATGGCCCTTCTGAAGGGGTTATTGTCATACCCTGGCAGCAACTGTCCGCCGATGCCCTCGATGGCATTATCGAAGAGTTTGTCAGCCGCGAGGGTACGGATTACGGCGATTACGAGTATTCCTTCGACGATAAAAAAGATCAGATCCGCGCTCAGATCCGCAATGGTTCTGTGCTGGTGGTGTTTGATCCGGTTGGTGAGACCTGCCAACTGGTGCTCAGAGATCAGCTACCGCCCGGCCTGATCTGATTTTAGAGATCAGAGATCAGAGATCAGAGGTCGTATTTTATTTCTGATCAGATCCCGCAGCAGAAACCGCCCCGGCAGCAGTGCCTCCAGCGTTGAATTCGCAACGGGTGAGGCATCACCGTGAATCATGGCAGCGATCAGGTCGGCGCAGAGTGGCGTCGACGCCA
>JBPEXS010000373.1:0-3476 GCA_052031325.1 Thalassolituus sp.
CCTGGGCACTGGCACACCTGCTGAGTAATCCAACACTGGCAGACCTGCTGTTATTTGGTGGTTTTCTGGTCTGGGCGGTGGTGCTTTACCGGGTGTGCCGTAAGGCCGATAAAGCCGCTGGCGTGACCTACCCCAAACTGGGTTTAGGTCGTGACCTGCTGACGCTGGTGATTGCCGTTGCGGCGTACGTGATTTTTGCGTTCTGGCTGCATGCGTTGCTGATCGGTGTGTCGCCAATGCCGCACGGCTGAGGTTCATCCCTTAACGATTCAGGGGGTTAACCTCAGTCCGTTAAAAACAGTGCCAGCAGTTCGTTCAGAAACAGCTGGCCTTTGGCGGTGGCCCTGAGCCGGTCACCGGATTCCAGCAATCCTTTGTTTACGCCTTCGCGGATGGGATCGGCAATCATGTCTGGTGTTATGCCAGTGCGTTGCCTGAAGGTCTCAATGGCCATCCCTTGTTTCAGACGCAGTGCGTTCATCAGGCATTCCATACCCAGGTCTTCACCGGTAATGATGTCTGTCCCGGCCAGAAAGCGTTTGGCCGGATTCAGATAATCTTTCGGTAAGCGGGTTTTGCGAGTGCGCACAATATTCAGACGTGGCAGCCCGTCCGGGCTGGTCTTAAATTGCGTGATCTTGCCATGAGCACCGGCACCAATGCCCAGGTAATCGCCAAACTTCCAGTAATTCAGGTTGTGGCGCGCCTGCTGGCCGGGGCGGGAAAAAGCCGATACTTCGTACTGTTCCAGCCCATTGAGAGCCAGCAGCACTGTTCCGGCTTCCTGTATATCCCACAGCGCATCGTCTTCAGGCAGAGCGGGAGGTTTTGACCAGAATTCGGTGTTGGGTTCAATCGTGAGCTGATACCAGGACAGATGCGGCGGTTCGAAACTCAGTGCGGTCTGAAGATCCGCCAGTGCCAGTTCCGGGGTCTGGCCGGGCAGGCCGTGCATCAGATCCAGATTGAAGTTGTCGAAGCCCGCGGCTTTCGCCATGGTCACTGCGCGTTCGGCCTGTCCGGCATCATGCACCCGCCCAAGCGCACTCAGCTGGGCATTCTGAAAGCTCTGGATGCCAATGGAAAGGCGGTTAATCCCGGCCTGGCGATAACCCGCGAATTTCTCCGCTTCAAATGTCCCTGGGTTGGCTTCAAGGGTGATCTCTGCATGCTCTGCAATGTCCAGTCGCTGGCGCAGTCCGGCAAACAGGGTACGGTAGGCCTCTGCGGATAACAGACTTGGCGTGCCACCACCAAAGAAAATGGTCTCAACCGTGCGGCCCTGCCCCCAGTGCAGGTCGGCATCCAGATCGTCCAGCAGGGCCTGAATGTACTCTTCTTCTGGCAGATCACTGCCGGCCTTGTGTGAGTTAAAGTCACAGTATGGGCACTTGCGGATGCACCAGGGCACATGAATGTAGAGACTGAGTGGCGGCAGGGTCATGAGGTAACGGGTATGGCGACTCAGGGGTGCCAGCGTGACAGTAACTGCTGAATTGCCTGGCCACGATGTGACAGCTCGTTCTTGCGCTCTTTGCTCAGCTCAGCGGCGCTGACCCCTTCACTGGGTACAAAAAACACCGGGTCGTAGCCAAAGCCTTCTGTACCGGAGGGCTGTGCCAGAATGCGGCCTTCCCAACTGCCCTGAAACACCTGTGGCGTCGGATCTTTTTCGTGACGCATGTACACCAGAACACACTGAAAGCGCGCACTGCGCTGCTCTTCTGGCGTATCTTTCAAAGCATCCAGTAGTTTGGTGTTATTCTCCAGATCACCTGCACCCGAGTAGCGGGCACTGTAAATTCCCGGTGCTCCATCAAGGGCATCGACTTCAATACCTGAGTCATCTGCCAGCGCAGGCTTGCCTGTAACAGCACAGGCGTGCCGGGCTTTGATGATCGCGTTCTCGACAAAGCTCAGGCCGGTTTCATCGGCATCGCTGACACCCAGTTCGGTCTGTGGAATCAGGGTGATCTTCTGGTCGGCAAAATGGGTTGCAAACAGGGCAGAAAACTCCCGCAGTTTGCCTTTATTCCCACTGGCGAGCACGATCTCGGTCATGCCTTATTCCTCGTAGAATTTCTGGCTGAAGTTCACGTCGTAGGTGCGGGTCTGCCCTTCTGGGGTGACTTTCAGCTGAATGCGATAGACCTCTTCTTCATGAAAAGGAAAGGTGCTGATGTAGTACACCGCGCCGGTCTCAACCACTTCTTTGAAATCGATACTGCGGGTCTGACCAATCAGGTTTTTAATGGTGCCTGTCAGGGATGCCTTAACCCCTTGAGGTGCGGCATTATCGGCAGTTTTCAGGACGGAAATACTCAGATAGCCCAGCTTACGTGAGCGTTCTATGCCATAAGCAGCGGCGGTTTCTGCATCGAGGAAACTGCTGGTCAGGCCGATGTAATGCACTTCGTATTGGCCGAAAACCTGTTTCTGCTCACCCCGGTCGACAGCAGCATAGGCCTGAACGGAGCACAACAGGGTGGCAAAAAGAACGGACAAGAGTCGGATCATTTTCATGGTCATTATCTCCGGGTGATGTGGTACACCGCGATCTCCCCCAGCATCGAGGGCCACAGGCGGATGCGCAGGGGCACACGGTACTGGTCGTCCATCACGGTGCGGTTAAGAATACGGATGCCTTTTTCATGACACAGAACTTCAAAGTCACGGAACGTGCACATATGAATATTCGGTGTGTCGTACCAGTTGTAGGGCAGGGTTTCTGACATGGGCATACGACCTTTTAACATCAGATAAAAACGCGTGTGCCAGTAGCCGAAATTCGGAAAGGTCACGATGGCCTCATCGGCGATGCGCAGCATTTCATCCAGTACGATGTCCGGGCGGCGAACGGCCTGCAGGGCCAGCGTCATGATCACGGTATCAATGCTTTTGTCTTCAAAATTGACCAGACCTTCATCCAGGTTCTGTTCAATCACATTCACGCCGTTACGGATGCAGGCGGTGATTTTTTCTGGATTAATTTCCAGGCCGTAACCGCGGACATTTTTATGCGTCTGCAGATACTTCAGCAGCTGGCCTTCACCACAGCCCAGGTCGAGTACCTGACTGTCGGGCTTTACCCATTGCTGGATCACTTCCAGATCGGAGCGCAATTCAGTGACATCAGACACGGGCGGCCACTCCTTCCATATAGGCTGAGAAAATATCCAGATATCGTGGAATCGGTAACAGGAACGCATCGTGGCCACTTTCCGATTCAATACAGGCATAGCTGACGTCTTTGTCGGCCTGAATCAGGGCATTCACTATCTCTTCGGAACGGGCGGGCGAAAAACGCCAGTCGGTGGTGAATGACATGATCATAAAGCGACACTGTGTGCCCTGAAGACAGGCCACAAGATCGTTGTCGTATTCTGCAGCCGGGTCAAAATAATCCAGTGCTTTGGTCATCAGCATGTAGGTGTTGGCATCAAAGCGGGTGGAGAACTTCTCACCCTGATAATGCA
>JBPEXS010000374.1:0-4579 GCA_052031325.1 Thalassolituus sp.
GTACAGGAGCCACTGCTGATATTCTCTCCCCGCACAATTTTCTTTTCCGACGCCCCTGACATTCAACTGGAGTCTTTATGCACGTCCTTGGTGAACTCAGCGTTGACGACTTTCTGCGCGAATACTGGCAGAAAAAGCCTGTACTGATCCGCAACGCTTTTCCAGATTTTGAGCCGCTGCTCAGCGCAGAAGAGCTGGCCGGTTTAAGCCTGGAAGATGAAATTGAGTCGCGCCTGATTCTGGAGAACGGCCATAACGGCCCGTGGGAGCTGCACAAAGGCCCCTTCACCGAAGACGACTATTGCCGACTGCCAGAAGATAAATGGACCCTGCTGATTCAGAGTGTGGATCTCTGGCTGCCCGAAGCCGCAGACCTGCTGGAACACTTCTGCTTTCTGCCCGGCTGGCGTATCGATGATCTGATGATCAGCTACGCCGTCGATGGTGGCAGCGTGGGTCCGCATTACGATCAGTACGATGTTTTTCTGCTGCAGGCTGAGGGCCAGCGCGAGTGGCGCACTGGACAGCTCTGTGGACCGGATTCTGCACTGCAGGATGGAACTGTTCTGAGCATCCTCGCAGAGTTTGACGAAGATGAGCGCTGGGTCCTGAACCCAGGTGACATGCTTTATCTGCCTCCAGGTCTGGCGCATCATGGCATTGCCCGGGGCGAATGCATGACGTACTCCATCGGCTTTCGTGCGCCATCAGCGGCGCAGCTGGTCGAGCGCAGTGCCGATGCCATTCTCTCACAAGTGAACGAGCATCAGCGCTACAGTGATCCGAATCTCAACGCCAGTGAGGCCGGCGGCCTGATCAGCACAGCCGCTGTGCAGCGCTTACGCGACGTTCTAGCCTCTCAACTCAACGATGATGCCCTGCTAGCGCGTGTTCTGGGAGAACTGATGACGGAACCCCGGGTCAGCCCGGAGCCGGAAGAACCAGAGTCCATCAGCTGGAACCAGATGCAGCCCCTACTTTGTGACACACCATCACTGATCCGGCACGAGCAGGCACGCTTTGCCTGCAGTACACTGGGCGAAACCCTGCAGTTCTACTGTCAGGGCGAAGCACTGTGTCTGCCAGAATCCGTACTGCCTCTGGTTAAATATCTGTGTACTCAGCGATATCTGGACACGCAGCAACTGATTGAACTTTGTGCTCTGCCTGACGCTCAGACACTGCTCTGTGACCTGTGGTCGCGCAACCTGATTTATGCCGAAGGAGATGAATGTGGAAGTCCGGATTACTGACTGGCAGCACGCCAGAGAAGATGCCCGTGCCATCCGCACAGAAGTCTTTATCCGCGAACAGAACGTTCCTGAAGAGATGGAATGGGATGACGATGATCTGACGGCTGTTCACTTCGTTATCTATGACGGCGCAACCCCAGCCGGATGTGCGCGTCTTCTGCCGGATGGTCATTTCGGCCGCATGGCCGTGCGTCGGGAATGGCGCCGCAGCGGTGCGGGTTCCAGATTACTGCAGGCACTGATCACTTACGCCTTTGACGAAGCTGGCATGGAGAAATTGCAGGCCAGCGCTCAGACCAAAGCCCTGCTGTTCTACCATCGCAATGGTTTTACCGCAGACGGTGAGTTCTATCCGGATGCTGACATGCCGCACGTACACATACACCGCGAGCGCAATAACCACCCACCGGGTAACTTTCTTATCCCGGAGCAGGACAACAGCGTTCACCCACTGAACAGCCCGATTGCCCAGACTGGCTGGCTGGAAATCGCACTCAGCGGCAACCCTCAACATATCACCCTGATGTGTGGCAACCTGAATGCCCCGCTCTGGTCAGAAGCCGCTGTGGTAGATGCCATCAGCCAGTACGTACGTGCAGACAGCCGCCACAGCCCAAGCCTTACGCTGGTGCTCCCTGACGACATCAAAGGCATGACACACCATCCGTTACTTCAGCTTCAGCAACGTCTGAGCAGCCTGATTGAGATCCGGGTGCAACCACGGATGAGCAGGCAGTCCCTGTTGCTCGCCGAGCCCTGGGGGCTGATGCAATTCAGCGACGACGGCCACGCCCTGGCCGAGCTGAACAATCCGTCAAAAGTGAGTCATCTGAAAATGGAGTTGAAAGAGCTTCTGGAGCACAGCCATGCTCCACACACAACGCCCAGGGCTCTGCTCTGAGACGATAACCGGCTATGACTGGCAGGACGCCAGCCATAATGGTTCTGCATTTCAGGCATGCATTACTGACCGGCTTGCAGCAGGGCAGCCACCCGCGCCACATCATCCGGGGTATCTATGCCATGCCCCGGGGCCTGATCAATCACCGTCATATGAATACCTACGCCGTACCAGAGAGCTCGCAGCTGCTCCAGAGACTCGGTCAGTTCCAGCGGGCAGGCCTCCATAGATCCGTAATCTTTGAGGAAGGACACGCGGTAACCGTACATGCCGATATGTCGGTACACCGGCATACGACCAGTAACTTCAGCCTGAGTGACCTTGTACTGATCGCGATCCCAGGGAATGGAGGCACGGCTGAAATAGAGCGCAAAAGAGCGCTTATTCAGCACCACCTTCACCACGTTAGGGTCAAAGGCATCGTGAGCCGTGGTAACCGGCGTACACACCGAACTCATACCGGCATCAGGGTTCTGCAGCAGACCAGCGGCCGTCTGCTCAATCAACGACTTGGGAATCAGCGGCTCATCGCCCTGCAGGTTGACGATCACAGTGTCATCTTCCCAGCCCATGGTCGCAGCGACTTCTGCGATACGCTCCGTGCCGTTTTCATGCTCCGGCGAGGTCATGACTACTTTGCCACCAAAGCCTTCAACCGCAGCGCGGATGCGTTCATCATCGGTTGCGACCAGCACCTCTGAGACACCGGCTTCGAGAGCACGCTCATACACATGCTGAACCATTGGCTTACCAACCAGGTCGATCAGGGGTTTGCCCGGCAGACGACTGGATGCGTAGCGAGCGGGAATAACGATTTTATAATCAGACATAGATCACCAGAATAAAGCTTGCTTACTGAACACGATAAAAATCGCGGTACCACTCTACAAAACGACCCAGGCCATCTGCCAGTGGAGTATCAGGTGCAAAGCCAACGTCTTCCATCAGGTCATCTACGTTAGCGGATGTGGCCAGGACGTCACCGGGCTGCATCGGCAGATAATTTTTCTGTGCTTCAACACCCAGGGCTTTTTCCAGTGTTTCAACAAACACACCCAGTTCAACCGGGCTGTGATTACCAATGTTATAAATTTTGTAGGGTGCAGAGCTGCGACTGGCATCATCGCTTTCAGGTGTCCAGTGCTCTACTGGCTGCGGCAGTTTGTTCATGATGCGCACAACGCCCTCGACAATATCATCGACATACGTGAAGTCACGCAGCATCTTGCCGTGGTTGTAAACGTCGATGGTCTTGCCTTCCAGAATGGCCTTAGTGAACTTGAAATAGGCCATATCCGGACGGCCCCAAGGGCCATAGACGGTAAAAAAGCGCAGGCCAGTACTTGGCAGGCGGTAAAGGTGAGAATACGAGTGCGCCATCAGCTCATTGGCTTTCTTGGTCGCCGCATACAGAGATACCGGATGATCTACACGGTCTTCAGTGCCATACGGCAGATGGGTATTCAGACCGTACACAGAGCTGGAAGAGGCATAGACAAAGTGCTCAACCTCGTGATGCCGACAGCCTTCCATGATATTCAGGAAGCCAGTCAGATTACTGTCTGCGTAGGCATGAGGGTTTTCCAGTGAGTAGCGCACACCGGCCTGAGCCGCCAGATGAATCACACGATCGAACTTATGACTGGAGAATAGCCCGGCGACTGCGTCACGGTCCGCCAATTCCATTTCAATGAACTCAAAGCCATCCAGTCGGTTCAGCCAGCCCAGACGCCCGTGCTTCAGGGAAACATCGTAATAGTCATTCAGGTTATCGATACCGATCACACGGTGGCCCATTTCGATCAGTTTTTTGCTGGTAAATGCGCCGATAAAACCCGCCGCGCCGGTCACCAGTATTCTCATGAAGAGGATTCCTCTGTGTTATCAGAAAAAGAGTTTTCAGGAAAAGAAGTGTTTTCAAACTCAGGCAGCATGGCTTTGATGTATGCCTCTTCGAGAGACATACGACTGCCCAGTATCAGATCCGCGACTTCGCGCGCGACACCCCGCCCTCCAGCTGCTGCAGTGACATGGTGAGCATGATTCTTAACCATCCAGAACGCATCAGCGGGTGCCATGCTAAGACCGACTTTTTTCATCACCTTAAGGTCAATCACATCATCACCGGTGTAACAGACCTCATCAGCCTTCACAGACAGTGTGTGCATCAGGCTCTCAAGCACTGGCCATTTGTCTTTGGTACCGGGGAAGAAATGAGAAACTTTCAGGTCAGACGCCCGCTTTGCCAGTGCGGCTGAATCCTTGGCAGAGATGATGGCTACGGCAATGCCGTATTCCTGCAGCAATTTGATGCCGACGCCGTCTTTAACGTTAAAGTGCTTCACTTCTTCGCCCGTGGCCGAATAAGTAAGCGTACCGTCCGTCAGGACTCCATCCACATCAAACACGACCAGACGCGTGGTTT
>JBPEXS010000375.1:0-6764 GCA_052031325.1 Thalassolituus sp.
CGCTGAGTCAGAAAGCGCCCTGTTTCATCGACAATCAGGTAGCGTCGATCACCAACCGGACCAAACTGGTCGAATTCCAGCTGAGTCACCTCAACGGGCGCACAGGACTTGATGGGATAGATAAACAGACGTGAGATATGCATAAAGTGCCTCCGCTCGGGGACACTTTATGACACAGGAGACCGGGGTGGTAAACCGCCCGATTTATTCGGCGGTGTGCTTACCGTTGTTAATGCGTTCGCGCATCAGGCGCTGAACCTCAGCGGCAAAGCCCTCAGGAGCAAATTTAGACAGGAAGCCATCACACCCCACTTTTTTCACCATGGCTTTGTTGAAGTTGCCCGACAGCGAGGTATGGAGGATGACGTACAGACCCTGTAGCTGCGGATCACGACGGATTTCAGTGGTCAGCATATAGCCGTCCATCTCGGGCATTTCCGCATCGGTAACGACCATCAACAGCTCGTCGAGCATCTCTGGCTTTTCTTCTTTCCAGTGCATCAGAATCTGATACGCCTCAAGGCCATTTTCAGCTTCAATGACTTTCACACCCATAGGTGCCATCACATCACGCATCTGTTCACGCGCCACATTGGAATCATCCACAATCAGAATCGGGCGACCACGGACCTGGGCCAGCAGTTCCTGATCATAGTGCTCCTCACTCAAATGAGTATCGTAGGGCGCGATTTCGGCGAGTACCTTTTCGACGTCGATCACTTCGACAATGCGATCTTCATGACGCGTAATGGCCGTCAGATAGTGCTGACGGCCCGCCCCGCCCGGAGGAGGCAGAATCTCGTTCCAGTTCATGTTCACAATGCGATCAACGCCACCCACCATAAAGGCCTGAACGGTACGGTTGTATTCGGTAACGATAAGATTGGTGGACTCTTCATCCACCTTCAGAGGCCCCAGCTTGATGGCCTGACGCAAATCCACTACAGGTACGGTATGACCACGGACATGACAGACTCCGCGCACGCACGGATGACTCTCAGGCATTTTCGTCAAAGGCACCATGCGCATGACTTCCTGGACCTTGAAAACATTGATGGCAAAACGTTGATTTCCACCCAGATGAAACAACAAAAGCTCCAGCCGGTTCTGGCCAACCAACTGGGTTCGCGCATCAACACTGCTTAAGACGCCTGACATAGTGGGGATACCCTGTTTTTCGAATTCTCTTCTCAGTGTAGACAAAGAAGCTCAAATCACAGGGTTTGCTTGTTATCGCCAGCTGTCTAACCCTGCATCAGGGCAGACAACGCAGCGGATCAGGAGAGGCGGTCAAACACCTTCTGCGGGGGTATATCCCGATAGCAAGGTGGCTGCACGCCCTGCTCGTCCGGTTTGATACAGGTTTTTGACAGACAGGGAGCACAGTCGCGGCCACTCGACATCACTTCGACTTCCGGCCCGCAGACCCCGGTCAGATGAGCGTCCGTCGCCCCGTAAATCGCCACCGCCGGGATATTCAACGCGGCAACGACGTGTGATAGCCCGGTATCAACACCCACCACGCGACTGGCGTGTGCCAGCCAGGCGTTCAGGGCATTCAGACCCATCTTCGGCAATACAGTCACCCCTTCCCGGCCTTCCGCTATGCGTTCTGCCCTGGCTTTTTCTTCGTCATTCCCCCAGGGCAGAAAGACCCGGAAGCCTGCCTGAGTCACCATGATGGCCAGCTCACACCAGTACTCTTCCGGCCAGAGCTTGGTATCCCAGGTTGTTCCGTGCAGAAAAACCCAATATGGCCCCTGGTTGTCCGGTGCCTGCCAACGGCTGCGATCAACACCGTAGTTCAGATCTGCGGGTACCTCATAACCCAGCACCTGCGCAAAGAGATCCCGGGTCCGCTCGATGGCATGCCGACCTTTGGAAACAGCCACAGGGTGCTGATACGCCAGTGCGGCAAGTGATTCACGCGCACTGTGCTTATCCAGGCCGTAACGCGGTCCACGGGCAAAGCGGGTAAAGAGTGCACTTTTGATCAGGCCCTGGGCATCGAGCACGACATCGTATTCTTCTTCACGCAGGTCAGCGTAAAAGGCCTTCATTTCAGATCTGACCTGCGCATCCGTCAGTTGCTTGCGCCAGCGACGCCAGGCCACCGGAATAACGCGGGTAACCGCAGGATGCCAGGTGGGGATATCGCGGAAGGCTTCTTCCACGACCCAGTGAAACTCAATATCTTCAACCTGCTGAAAGGCATCCTGAACAGCAGGCAGAGTGTGAAAGACATCCCCAAGGGAAGAAGTTTTTATCAGCAGAACTTTCAAAAGCGGTCGTTACCCGGTCAGCACGTAAACGATGGCGGCACTTTACCCCAGCTGAGGCAGACATGACAGACTCAGCTGCGCTTCAGACCATAGCTGGCTTGACACTAAGGGAGCAGCTCAGCAAGATGCCGCCCGTGTTCTGATACCTTCCGACGGAGTTGCGGTGCTCAAATCCTGGAAATTCTGGCTGGGCTTTCTGCTGCTCGCCGGGTTGGCATGGCTGGTCAATGACCAGTACGGCTGGCCAAACCTGTTGCGCGCCTGGAGCACCGTACCGACGGAGGCTCTGGTACTGGCTCTGGCGCTGATGTTCGTCAGTTATCTGCTGCGCGCGGTGCGGTTTCTCGATTTCTTTATGCTGAAAAGCCGTCGGCACTTTGTCCGGCTGCTGCGCATTACGGTGCTTCACAACTTCTTCAATAATATGTTGCCGATGCGCAGCGGTGAGGCCTCATTCCCGCTGCTGATGAAAGACTATTTCGCCATCCCCTACCGCCACAGTGCACCGGCGCTGCTGTGGCTGCGCCTGCTGGACCTCTATGTGTTACTGGCACTGGCCTTCATCAGCCTGCAGAGCCTGTTGCCGTGGGCTATCGAAATAAAAGCCGCTGTTGCCATCACAGTGCTGATCGCCCCCCTCAGCGCCCTGCTGGTGCAGGAACGGCTGCGTCGCTGGCTGCAGTCACATTCTGAAGGCAGCTGGCAGAATAAAGCTCAGGAACTGATGGCCGCCCTGCCTGATTCCCCTTGGCGTTTTGCGCGGGCGCTGTTCTGGACTCTGGTAAACTGGCTGATCAAGCTGGTCGTCTATGCCTGGCTGCTGCAGGTCTTTACCGGTCTCGATTTCTATCAGTGCTGGAGTGGTGCAACCACAGGGGAGCTCTCCAGTGTTCTGCCCATACACGGTATTGCTGGTGCCGGCACCTACGAAGCTGGTGTAATGGCTGGCCTGCTGCCCTGGCAGATTGATGCAAAAGAGGCGCTCGCCGCTGCGGTGAACCTGCACCTGTTTGTACTGGGCACCACGTTGTTGCTGACTGGCCTGCTGGTACTGCTGACCCAACGTTTCCGGGCGACAGGCTGAATACGGCGGCGAATGGCACTCTGCAGCCATTCACGGTTTCGCACGGGGTAGGTTTTGGTTATCATCGCGCATCATTTGAATCATGACTGAGTGGTACCGACCTTGACCGAGGCCTCTGCGGCATCTAAGACCATGCCATCCCTTTCCATTGTCATCCCTATGTACAACGAGATTGAAAATGCCTCGCCCATGGTAGCCCGTGTGTGTGAAGCACTGGATCAGTATCAGGGGCCCTGGGAGCTGCTGATGGTGGACGATGGCAGTAATGACGGTACACCGCAGGCGCTGCACAAAGAAACCGAGAAACACGGCAGCCACATCCGCGTGGTGGAGCTGCGCCGTAACTTCGGCCAGACCGCCGCCATGCAGGCCGGTATCGATGAAGCCCGCGGCGAGCTGATAGCCACACTGGACGGTGACCTGCAGAACGATCCTGCCGACATCCCGCGTATGGTTGATCACCTGCTGGAGAAAGACCTGGACCTGCTGACTGGCTGGCGTAAGAACCGCAAAGACGATCTTTTCCTGCGTAAAATCCCATCGCGTATTGCCAACCGCCTGATCGGTAACATAACGGGTGTGCGCATCAACGATTACGGCTGCTCCCTCAAGGTTTACCGTTCCTCGGTCATCAAACAGGTCCGCCTGTACGGTGAGATGCACCGCTTTATCCCTGCCTGGGTTGCTGCGGTGGTACCGCCAAGCCGTATCGGTGAGATTGTGGTGAATCACAATGCCCGAGTGGCCGGTGAATCCAAATACGGTATCTCACGGACGTTCCGGGTGATTCTCGATCTGCTGTCCGTCTATTTCTTTATGCGCTACCGTGGCCGCCCGGGGCACTTCTTCGGCTCCATCGGTCTGGCTCTGGGGTCCGTATCGACCCTGATGCTGGTGTATCTGGCATTTGTGAAATTCGGTATGGGTGAAGACATTGGTGGCCGGCCCCTGTTTCTTATTGCAGTGGTATTCCTGATCGCGTCACTGCAGTTCCTGACCACAGGTGTGCTGTCAGAACTGATCTCGCGCACCTACTTTGAATCATCGCAACGACAGCAGTACGTCATCTATCACCGCGATGAAGAGTCTGAACAGCCTGCTCCGGGCTGGGCAAACCTGTCCGACCCTGAGGCGCCGAAAGGTTAATCCTCAGACATGCGCTCACTGACTCTGCCAGTCTGGCTGTTAATACTGACAGCCGCTCTGATGACTCTGAATCTGAATGGTTATCTGCTGTTCGATCATGACGAAGGGGCCTTCAGCGAAGCGACCCGTGGCATGTTTGAGCGCGGTGACTTTCTTACTACCTACCTCAATGACAACCCCCGGTTTGACAAGCCGATCCTGATTTACTGGCTGCAGGCCGCATCCATTGCTGTATTCGGCACCGATGTCTGGGCCTTCCGGCTGCCGTCTGCGCTGGCTGGCATCGGCTGGGTCTGGGCAATTTTTGCGTTTACCCGTCGTTTCACGGATCAGCCAACCGCGGTTGCTGCTTCGGTGATGGCTGCGACTGCACTGGGTATCAATGTCATCAGTCACGTGGCCACTGCTGACGCCCTGCTGAATATGCTACTGGCGACGACCCTACTGGTCATGTACACCTGGAGTCAGCAACCGACAAAAAGTCTGCTGTATTTGGTCTATGTGCTGATGGCACTGGGCACACTGACGAAAGGACCTGTGGCCGTGGTCATCCCGTTCCTTGCGGGCAGTCTTTTCTTCCTCGCTGCCGGGCAGATCAGGGATTTTCTCAGAGCCATTTTCTTTGTGCCGGGCTGGGTCGTCTTCGTTGTGATTGCCGCCCCCTGGTACATACTCGAATACATGGCGCAGGGGCAGGCGTTTATTGATGGCTTTTTCCTGAAACACAACGTCAACCGCTTCAACAATGCGATGGAAGGTCACGACGGTGGCTTCCTGTTTTATCCGCTGGTACTGCCCTTCCTGCTTGCCCCATTTGGTGGACTGCTGATCCGGGTACTGCCGAGTGTCCGGGCGCTGATGGTGGGTGGCGACAAGCTGGACCGCTTCCTGTGGATCTGGTTTCTGGTGGTGCTGGTTCTGTTCAGCCTGGCCAGTACCAAACTGCCACATTACATCCTCTATGGTGTAACTCCGTTGATCATTCTTATGGCCCGCTACCGCGACTGGTTGCAGAGCCGCTTACTGGCGGCGCTGTTCCCGGCCATTCTGCTGGGGCTGTTGGTTGCCTTCCCGCTACTGATTCCTGTCGTACGTGAGCGGCTGACCAATCCGATTGAAATTGCCACCGCCGATCGCGCTGTGGTCTTTTTCAACAGTGACTTTGTTATTGTCGCGGTCATCGGCGCTCTGATCGCACTGGCGGTGATTTTCTGGCCCCGCTTAAAGACCTGGCAGGCGCTGTGTGCCAGTGGAGTAGCTCAATTGGTTCTGTTGTGGTTCCTGTTTGTCCCGACCTTCAGCGAAACTCAACAGCGCCCGGTCTGGGAAGCCGCGATGTTTGCCCGCGAACTGGATCAACCCATCATCACCCAGTCGGTGAACCTGCCAAGCTTTAACGTGTATCTCGACAAGGTCACGGAAAAGCGTTCGCTGAAGCCCGGGGAAATCGGTTTTGCCCGCGAAGACCGCATCAAATACGACGATTACAGCGTGCTGTTTCAGTCGGGTCCGGTGCTGATCATCCGCCGCGATACGCCGCAGGAAACAAGGGCACAAGGCAAAGATGATGAAAACTGAGACCCTGCTCTATCTGGTCAGCAGCCTGTTACTGGCCGGTGTGGTTGCATTGAGCCTGATGGATGCCAACGCGTCCCTGTTTCTGTGGCTGAATGAACACCTTCAGGTTCTGCCCGATGCTTTCTGGAGCAACATGACCTTTGTTGCCGATACCCTGTTCGCCGTTGCAGTACTGGCGGTGGCTGCCAGTTTCCGCCCTGCTATGTTCAACAGCGGCCTGGTTCTGCTGATTATCGGAGCGTTGTTTGTGCAGGGACTTAAACCAGCGCTGGATATTCTGCGCCCGGCTGCGGTACTGGGTGTGGATGCCGTTCATATCATCGGTCCGGTGCTGAAAAATCACAGTTTTCCGTCCGGACATTCCTTTACCGCGTTAGCGACAGCAGGCCTGGTATCACTCTACCTGCCAGGCTCTGGCTTGAACAAAGCCCTGCTGACCATCATTATTCTGGTAACGGGCCTGACCGCTGCCCTGAGCCGTGCTGCCGTCGGAGCACACTGGCCAATGGATATTCTGGTCGGTTCTGCCGCAGGTCTACTGTTTGCGATACTGGCGAAAACCCTGACAGAACGGATTAACTGGTTGCAGAGTAAGGGCATTGAGTGGTTTTCAGCCACACTCCTGTTCATTACCTGCGTCAGCCTGATCTTTCATGACAGCCGCTATCCGGATA
>JBPEXS010000376.1:0-1763 GCA_052031325.1 Thalassolituus sp.
CTGTTCTGCTGGCTCTTGCCGTGTTGTCGTTTCCGGTTCTGGCGAATGAGCGGGATGAGGGCAGGGAGTTTGGTCTGTTGTTCGGGCCGGGTGTGATGTTCGGCAGCTTTGAGAGTGAAGATTCATCATCGGCTGCACCTAACTCAGCGACCCTGACCTTAGAGAAGCCAGTGAATAAAAACTTTTCATGGCGTGCGGATTATGCCTTTGGTATCGATGGTGACGATACCACCTTTGATGGTCTGACCTATAACGTCGAGGTAGACCGCATTTTCTCGGGCTTTATGAAGCTGCATTTCGGTTCTGAATGGTCACAGTACTACGCTCTGGTGGGCTTCAGTAAGGGTGAATTCAGTGCGCACGCTCAGTATCTGCCGACGTATCGTTATTCGGATATGTCGCTGTCCTGGGGGGCTGGTGCCGGTATGAAGATTGACCATAAGACAATGCTGTCGTTGGAGTATGTGTCGTACGTCAGTGGTGGCGAGGTGTCTCTTTCAGGCTTCGGGCTGCGTTTTATGCAGCAGTTCTGAGCCTCTCTGAGGTTCACGGTTAACGGGTGGCGCCGGCTGCCCGTTCGTTTCTCTTCTTTAACGTCTTTCTTGTTCTTCTTCCCCCTCGTTATTTCTGCCTTTATGTGACTGCAGGTATCATCACCTGATCTTTCAGGTGAGTTGTTGTTATGTCTGCTGTCTCTGGGGCGTGCCCCTGCCAGAGTGGTAAAGCTTTTCAGGCCTGTTGTGGCCGTTTTCTCAATTCTGACCAGCGCGCGAAAACGCCGGAGCAGCTGATGCGGTCGCGCTTCTCTGCTTATGCTCTGGGTGGCTTTGGTACCTATCTGCTTGAGACCTGGGCTGATGAGGCCGCGGCGGGTATGACGGCCGATGATCTGTCGATCAGAAGCACCGACTGGTGTGGGCTGGAGATCCTGGCGAAAGCGCAGAAGGGCGATACCGGTATGGTTGAGTTCAGAGCGTGGTTTATCGATGAGCAGGGTGGCCGTGGTTGCCTGCACGAGGTGTCTCAGTTTGAGCGCCGGGAAGGCCGTTGGGTGTATGTGACCGGTGAGATTCTGAGCTGATGGTTTTTGCCTCGCACCAGGTGTTGATTCGACCTTTGAAAAGTTAACCCAAATGAATTAACCCAGATGCGTCAATAATCTAATGTAAAAGTCTTAATTTTATGTTCAAAAACGCGCCAGATTTTTGAACTGAACTGGTGTTCTGTAGGATATTTGCGCTGCTAAAAATAATAAAAAAGCAGGTAAATCATGAACCGATACTTATTTCTGGTTCTGTTCTTTCTGTCATCCAACGTGATGGCATCTGATCTTTGGGGCCCTAACGGTCTGATTTTCAGCCCGGGTGTGATCTTTGGTCAGTTTGAAAGCCAGGACTCATCAACCGCTACACCTAACTCGCTGTCTCTGAGCTTTGCTAAGCCGTTCTCGCATTGGTTCTCTCTGCGCCTGGACTACACCAACGGTGTGTCTGGTGGGGAAAGTTCTTTTGAAGGTGAAGACTTCAAAGCCGAGGTAGACCGCATCTGGTCTGGCTTTGCGAAGTTCAGCCATGGTTCAGAGTGGTCGCAGTATTACCTTCTGGCGGGTGTTAGTCAGGCGGACTTTTTTGCTGGCCAGAAAAATGAACCAACGTACGAATACACTCAGGTGTCGCCGTCGTTCGGTGTGGGTGCCTCGATGAAGATCGAAAAGAAAACCATGATGGCACTGGAGTATGTTTCTTACATGACCGGCAGTATGG
>JBPEXS010000377.1:0-3031 GCA_052031325.1 Thalassolituus sp.
ATCGCTATGGGCCTGGATCCGAACAATCCGGTTGGCTTTGATGATGCTATCCCGAATGCGTTTGGTGCTTTGAGTATCAACATGCAGGCATACGGCACCATGAAACTCAGCGGTGGCGGTGCCATCGGTGAAGGTATCACTTTTATCCCAGGTTTCACTCTGGTGAACGACGACTCAGATGTGCCTGCGGTTAAATACGTGGATGATGGTTTTATCCTGCTGGCTGAGAACCTTACGGGTGTATTCAGCTCAACTGGTATGACGTTTGATTTTGAAGAGGACGACGCTGGGTGGCCATACATGGCGTTACGTTTCCAGGACCTGCGTATCAACGTCGACCTGCAGAATTTCTACATGGGCGGTACCGAAGCGGAATATCTGGCGGGTGAGATGAGCCCTATGGGCAGCTTCAGAGGTCAGTTGATCTTTGAAGATGGCTATGTCGATAAAGTGGTCGATGGCGTTACCACCAGTGTGCTGCAGGAAAACTACATTCATGTTTATCCTGGCGGCAACTATGGCTCCCAGGGCATTAACACCACTATTTCCTGGAATATGGTGTCGGATGATTTCCGCGTCATTGAGGTTGATTCTGATGAGGATGGTATTGTTGATTACACTTATAACGCGCCATCGTTTGACAGTACTTATATCGCGATACAGGACGATGGCAACTGGGTATTCTTCAACGGTTTTAATGGCTGGTTAGAGGGTGATATCAGTTACGATATGACCCGTCAGACGGATACAACCAACCTCTACCTTAATCCGTACGATCCATCGACCGGCACCTTCTCGGATAGCCTGGGTTATGAAGGCCAATACGACGGTCTGCGCATTGAAATGAGTGATCTTAAGGGCTCATACAGCTTTGCTGGTGTAAGTGTAGGTACTTCTGCCTCTGAAGATCCGAATGACCCGGACTCAGCCTTTAACTCACCACTGATGGGCGGTACCGAACTGCTGCTCGCGCTTGAGGTGTTTCCGGCATATGACTTCACCATCAACGGTAACGTTACGGTCGAAGCCGGTGGTCTGATCGGCCAGAACGGTTTGACTCTGAACAGCGACATCCGTGTAACGGATGCGAACGCAGCCATGTCTGTGGATGAGTATGGTAAAGGTGTCTGGCTGACGGGTGTCACTTACGATTTCCACACCCGTGATGGTGGTATTGATGTCACTGAAGACGGTCTGACCATCAGCAAAGGTCTGAGCTGGTCAACGCTGAAGGTTCAGGACATCCGTTTTGGCGATAAAGAAACCGGTGAGTCACTGGGTACCTTTACTCTGGAGCGCCTTGAAGACGGTACAACCATTGCGGTTGCATCCGGTGGTGCTGGTCAGGTATGTATCGGTGGCACAGGTGCTACTCAGGGTGCCTGTGAGTCCGATGGCGGTCGCTTTGAAGACCGTGGCGAAGAAGGTCTGACTATCAAGGTGAACTTTATCTTTGCCGAAGATGATGGATCTGACCCGCGCTACGCCGGTAAAGGTAACAGCTTCAGCTGGACTCAGCCAAACGGTACCACGGTGGCCCTCAATAACCTGAGCACCAGCGATGGCTCTGCGGATACCAATGATTACGGTCTGAATGTTGACCTGTCGGTGGACGTTGCACGTACTGCGGTACGGGATGAAGACGGGAATCTGGTCAAGCTGGTCAACGGTGATTACGAGCCCTTTGAAGAAGGTGACACAATTGCAGAAAATGGCCCACTCGGCTTTGCAGTGTTCGGTCGCGTACACTTCAAGCAGCTGAACATTGACGGTCTGACTCTGGCGGCAACCCCGACCAGTGATCCTAAGACGGTGATCAACAGCATAGTGATCCAGAACGCAGATATTCAGGCTAACCTGACCGCGACACCAATCCGTTAAGTACGGACAAATCGCACCTTCTGCTGCGGCAGACCCGAATCGGACGTATACTGTACGTCCGATTTTTTTGTGCCCGGAGAAACCATGAGTCAGCAGAACCGTCTGGTGATTTTCGATACCACCATGCGCGATGGGGAGCAGAGCCCCGGCGCCTCCATGACCCGCGAAGAGAAAGTCCGCATCGGTAAAGCCCTTGAGAAGATGCGTGTCGATGTCATGGAAGCCGGTTTTGCTGCGGCCAGTCCTGGTGATTTTGCGTCTATTCAGGCGGTTGCCGAAGCTGTGCGTGAGAGCCGGGTCTGTAGTCTGGCCCGTGCGATTGACCGTGATATCGAACTGGCTGGGGATGCACTCAAGCCGGCCGCTATGGGGCGGATTCATACCTTTATTGCGACGTCACCGATTCATATGCAGTACAAGCTGCGAATGGAACCGAACGCGGTGATTGAGCAGGCCGTACGTGCGGTAACGAAAGCACGGAACCTGATCGATGACGTAGAGTTCTCCTGCGAAGACGCCGGGCGTTCTGAAATTGATTTCCTTTGCCGCATTATCGAAGCGGCCATTGATGCCGGTGCACGCACCATCAATATCCCCGATACCGTCGGCTATGCCATTCCGGAGCAGTTCGGCCAGACGATTAAAACGCTGATCGAACGCATTCCGAATGCGGATAAAGCCATCTTCTCTGTGCACTGTCATAACGACCTGGGTCTTGCGGTAGCCAACTCACTGGCGGCGGTACAGAACGGCGCACGGCAGGTGGAATGTACCATCAACGGCCTGGGAGAGCGTGCCGGTAATGCCTCGCTGGAAGAAGTGGTTATGGCTACCCGTACCCGTCAGGATTTGTTTGATATCACCACCGGTATTGATACTACCCACATTGTACCGACCTCGCGCCTGGTATCGGGCATCACGGGATTCCCGGTGCAGCCGAACAAAGCTATTGTGGGTGCGAATGCCTTTGCCCACGAGTCCGGTATTCACCAGGATGGCGTGCTCAAACACCGTGAAACTTACGAAATCATGAAAGCGGAAGACGTAGGTTGGGGTGCCAATAAAATGGTGATGGGCAAACACTCTGGCCGTGCTGCCTTCCGCAGTCGCCTTCAGGAATTGGGTGTTACTTTCGCGACTGACGAGGCCC
>JBPEXS010000378.1:0-3108 GCA_052031325.1 Thalassolituus sp.
TCAGATGACGATGACGCCATTGCTGACCCGGCTGGCGAAGGTAACTGACCTGGCAGACCTGATCGGTAAAAGGCGGCGTTAGCCGCCTTTTGCATTTCTGAATAGATTCATCAATAACAGAACCTGAGTACCCCACCTTGCAGTTTACCTTTGGTCAGCGTCAGCTGGATCTGTCTGTGCCCCGCGTTATGGGCATACTCAATGTCACCCCGGATTCTTTTTCTGATGGCGGTCAGCATCATGCCCCCGAAGCGGCGCTGCGACATGCAGAGCGTATGTTGGCCGAAGGGGCCGATTTTATTGATGTTGGAGGTGAGTCCACCCGTCCCGGGGCGACTCCAGTGTCTGAACAGGAAGAACTCGACAGGGTGATCCCGGTGATTGAACGCATTCATGCCTGCCTTGATGTGGTGATATCGGTTGATACCAGCAGTCCGGCGGTCATGACTGCAGCGGCTGCGGCAGGGGCGGGTCTGATCAATGATGTCCGTGCTCTGCAGCGCCCTGGTGCGCTTCAGTCAGCTTCTGCTACGGGTCTGCCTGTGTGCTTGATGCACATGCAGGGCGAGCCTGGGACGATGCAGGACCATCCTGAATACAGTGATGTGGTCGCAGAGGTCGCGGCATTCCTGAAGCAACGGGCCGAGGCTTGTGTATCGGAAGGGATAGGGCGTGATCAGATTCTGATAGACCCGGGGTTTGGTTTCGGTAAGTCACTGTCGCACAACTACCAGCTGTTAAACCGACTGGGAGAATTGGTCTGTCTTGGCTTTCCGTTACTGACCGGGCTCTCTCGTAAGCGTATGATTGCGGCAGTTCTGGATGAAGGTCTGCCGGTGGCTGAACGCGACGCAGCCAGTATGGCGGCAGCGGTGATCTGCGCCATGCAGGGAGCCTCAATCATTCGTGCACATAATGTCAGTCTGACGCGCGATGCCATGCGTGTAGTAACTCAGACACTGAAGGAGAGGGCATGACCCGTAAATATTTCGGAACCGATGGTATCCGTGGCCGGGTAGGTGAAGACCCGATTACCCCTGAATTCGTCATGCGCCTGGGTTGGGCTGCTGGTCGGGTGTTTGCTGAGCAGGGAGGCGGTCAGATTCTTATTGGCAAAGACACCCGCATTTCAGGTTATATGTTTGAATCCGCACTGGAGGCTGGTTTATCCGCAGCTGGTGTGGATATCGGATTGCTGGGTCCGATCCCGACCCCAGGTATTGCCTACCTGACCCGGACCTTCCGCGCCCAGGCCGGTATCGTAATCAGTGCGTCGCATAATCCGTTTTACGATAATGGCATCAAGTTTTTTTCCGGTAAAGGCACTAAGCTGCCAGATGAAACTGAACTTAAGATCGAGGCCTTTCTTGACCAGCCCATGACCTGCGTTGCCCCGGATCAACTCGGCAAGGCACGTCGTATTAACGATGCTGCAGGTCGTTATGTGGAATTCTGCAAAGGTACCGCGGGTAATCTCAATCTGCGTGGCCTGAAGCTGGTGCTGGACTGTGGCCATGGTGCGACGTATCAGATTGCCCCATTGGTGTTTACAGAGCTGGGGGCGACAGTCACCACGATTGGTAATAATCCGGACGGTCTGAATATTAACCAGGGCTGTGGCTCTACAGACCTGTCAGCCCTGAAAGCCACGGTACTGGAAAAAGGTGCAGACCTCGGTATTGCCTTTGATGGTGATGGCGACCGGGTAATGATGATTGATCACACTGGTGAGGAAGTGGATGGTGATCAGATGCTGTTTATCATCGCCAGTCACGCGCATGCCTCGGGCCGCCTTTACGGAGGTGTGGTCGGTACACTGATGAGCAATCTGGGCCTTGAACTGGGGCTGCGAGAGCAGGGGATCGATTTCCGCCGCGCCAAAGTGGGTGACCGCTATGTGATGCAGGTGCTTGAAGAGACCGGCTGGCGTTACGGTGGTGAGTCTTCAGGCCATATTCTGTGCCTGGACGCCAACACCACGGGCGACGGAATTGTATCGGCATTACAGGTGTTGCTGGCTTTGCGGGACACCGGCACCGGCTTGCATGAATGGCAGGCGCGTATGAGTCGTATGCCTCAGACCATGATCAATGTCCGCCGCAGTCGCGACGTGAATCTTGATGACAACGAAGCCATTCAGGCAGCGGTAGCAGCGACCGAGAAAAAACTCGCTGATCGTGGCCGGGTGTTGCTGCGACCCTCCGGTACAGAGCCGGTAGTAAGGGTCATGGTGGAGGGTGAAGACCCGGTTGTGACTCAGCTTCTGGCCCAGGAACTGGCTGAAGAAGTCGAAAAAGCACTTTCGTGACAGCAACTTGCCAGACTTTGGCTTGTCTCTGTCAGCTAACTCATATAGTATCTGCGCTCTTTAATTTTCGGGGGAAGGCATGCGACGCACCTTAGTAGCAGGAAATTGGAAAATGAACGCCTCACTGGACAGCACAACCGAGTTGTTGAAAGGTTTGACGGCGGCCGGCAACCAATCCTGTGATGTAGCGGTGTTTCCTCCCTTTCCTTATCTGGGGCTCGCGGCGGGTCTGCTGAAAGACAGCAATATCGCCCTGGGTGCTCAGAACTGCTCTGTTGAAGGCAGTGGCGCATTTACCGGTGAGGTATCTGCAGCCATGTTGGCTGACACAGGATGCAGTATGGGGATTGTCGGTCACTCTGAACGCCGGGCATTGTTTGGTGAGAGTGATTTTGATGTGCTGCTGAAAACCCGTCAGTACATTAAAAACGGTATGACTGCGGTCGTCTGCGTAGGTGAAACACTTGAGCAGCGTAAAGCGGTGCGTGAAGAGACTGTCGTTTCAGAGCAGCTGGCATTGCTGGTCGGTGAACTCAGTAATGCAGAGTGGGAAAAAGTCGTTATTGCGTACGAACCGGTCTGGGCGATCGGCACCGGCGAAACGGCAACGCCGGATCAGGCGCAGGCTATGCACGCGTTTATCCGTTCTGAGTTGAAAAAAGTCAGTGAAACCGTGGCTGAAAAAACACGGATTCTCTACGGCGGCAGTGTTAAAGGCAGCAGTGCAGCAGAGCTGTTTGCTCAGCCTGACGTAGATGGTGGTCTTGTCGGTGGTGCATCGCTGGACGTAAACGAATTTC
>JBPEXS010000379.1:0-2148 GCA_052031325.1 Thalassolituus sp.
GCACAGGCGTTTGAATCAGCCCGTCAGGGTGATCTGAACATCCTGCTGCTGCTGGCTATCGCCACACTGGCTGTCGCTGTGATCGCATTCGTGGTGTTTGTTGAACGTGGACAGCGTCGCATCACCATTAACTACGCCAAACGTCAGCAGGGTCGTCAGATGATGGCCGCTCAGAGCAGTCACCTGCCTCTGAAGCTGAACATGGCGGGCGTAATCCCGGCGATCTTTGCCTCATCTCTGCTGCTGTTCCCGGCATCCCTGGGTACCTGGTTCGGTCAGAGTGAAGGCATGGAATGGCTGCAGGACATCAGTCTCGCACTGGGTCCAAGCCAACCACTGTACATTGTGCTGTTTGCCGCTGGCATTATTTTCTTCTGCTACTTCTACACGGCGTTGATGTTCAACCCGCGTGACGTTGCAGAGAACCTGAAAAAGTCCGGTGCGTTTATCCCTGGTATCCGCCCCGGTGTACAGACTGCTAACTACATCGATTCTGTCCTGACACGTCTGACGCTGTTCGGCTCACTCTATGTTGCTGCTGTCTGTCTGCTGCCACAGTTCCTGATCGTAGCAGCTGACGTACCATTCTACTTTGGTGGTACCTCACTGATGATCGTGGTGGTCGTGGTAATGGACTTCATGGCTCAGGTGCAGTCTCACCTGATGTCTCACCAGTATGAATCACTGATGAAGAAGTCGAACTTACACAATTACGGAACCCGCCGCTAAGGCTGGTACCGGAATCAGGAGAACGTCATGAAAGTACGTGCATCTGTTAAAAAAATCTGCCGTGAATGCAAAATCATTCGTCGTAACGGTAGCGTGCGAGTGATCTGTACAGATCCTAAGCACAAACAGCGTCAGGGTTAATACCTGAAGCAAGGCGGGTGGTGAGTGAGGGTGCTTGCTTTTTAAGCAAGTCACCTGTAGTATTCGCCGCCCTTTCATTAAGTAAGTGTAACGGAGTTAGACATGGCCCGTATTGCCGGTGTCAACATTCCTGACAACAAACATGCAGTCATCTCTCTGACCTATGTCTATGGCATTGGTAAGACTACTGCTAAGCAGATCTGTGCCGCTTCTGGCATCGCTGAGAACACCATCATTGGTGACCTGAGCGAAGATCAGCTTGATGTTGTTCGTAGCGAAGTAGGTAAGTTCACCGTAGAAGGTGACCTGCGCCGTGAGGTGCAGATGAGCATTAAACGTCTGATGGATCTCGGTTGTTACCGTGGTATTCGTCACCGTCGCAGCCTGCCGCTTCGTGGTCAGCGTACTAAAACAAATGCACGTACCCGTAAGGGTCCGCGTAAGGCGATCCGTAAGTAATCTCTGATTACCCGGGTCCGCCCTTTTAGTGTAGCTGCATTGAATTTGTTGCAGTGTTGATATTAAAAGCAGGATTAAAGAAATGGCTAAGCCACAAAGATCAACAAAGAAAAAAGTTAAAAAGCAGGTTGCGGACGGTATCGCCCACATCCATGCCTCTTTTAACAACACCATTGTGACCATTACCGACCGTCAGGGTAACGCTCTCTCTTGGGCGACTGCGGGTGGTTCTGGTTTCCGTGGTTCACGTAAGAGCACTCCTTTCGCAGCTCAGGTTGCTGCGGAGCGCGCTGGTGAAGCTGCCAAAGAATATGGCCTGAAGAATCTGGACGTTGAAGTTAAAGGTCCTGGTCCTGGTCGTGAATCTGCGGTTCGCGCACTGAACGCCTGTGGTTACAAGATCACTAACATCACCGATGTTACGCCGATCCCACACAATGGCTGTCGTCCACCTAAGAAGCGTCGCGTATAAGGAGGCAGAAAAATGGCACGTTATATTGGTCCAAAGTGTAAGCTGTCCCGTCGTGAAGGAACTGATCTGTTCCTGAAGAGCGGTGTGCGTGCACTCGATACAAAATGTAAGGTAGAAACCAAGCCTGGCGTACATGGCGCCGGTCGTGGTCGTCTGTCTGACTATGGTCTGCAGCTGCGTGAAAAGCAGAAAGTCCGTCGTCTGTATGGCGTTCTGGAAAAGCAGTTCCGTAGCTACTACAAAGAAGCAGCCCGTCGTAAGGGTGCAACCGGTGAAAACCTGCTGCAACTGCTTGAGTCCCGACTGGACAACGTGGTTTACCGTATGGGCTTCGGCTCTACCCGTGC
>JBPEXS010000038.1:0-1456 GCA_052031325.1 Thalassolituus sp.
GTACCACCGTCGTAACCAGAGATGGTGATCAGGTCAGCGTAGGCCTTAGCCACACCCGCCGCGATCGTGCCAACACCTGGTTCTGATACCAGTTTTACCGATACCAGTGCGGTTGGGTTCACCTGCTTCAGGTCGTAGATCAGCTGCGCCAGATCTTCGATCGAATAAATATCGTGGTGCGGTGGTGGAGAAATCAGAGTCACGCCTGGTACTGAGTAACGCAGAGTCGCGATCAGCTGGTTAACTTTACCACCCGGCAGCTGGCCACCTTCGCCCGGCTTCGCGCCCTGAGCTACCTTAATCTGCAGCACTTCTGCGCTGGACAGGTAGTGCGGGGTCACACCGAAACGACCGGAAGCAATCTGCTTAATTTTGGAGTTACGCGTAGTACCGTAACGCAGAGGGTCTTCGCCGCCTTCACCAGAGTTAGAGCGACCGCCCAGTTCGTTCATCGCCATCGCCAGAGCTTCATGTGCTTCTGGTGACAGAGCACCCAGAGACATAGCCGCAGTATCGAAGCGAGGGAAGATCTTCTCAGCTGGCTCCACTTCAGAGATATCAATCGACTGGATATCTTTGCGGAAAGTCAGCATGTCACGGATGGTAGCCACCGGACGCTCATTCACCAGCTCAGCAAAACGGTCATAGGCCGCCTGCGAGTTGGTCTGAACCGCTTCCTGAATGTTCTTCACTACGTCTGGGTTATAGGCGTGGTATTCGCCACCGTGAACGTACTTCAGCAGGCCACCCTGTTCGATCTGCTTGCGTGGTTTCCAGGCAACGTTGTTGATGACCATCAGGTCTTCTTCAAAGTCAGTGAAGCTCGCGCCTTCAATACGGCTGGTCACGCCGCAGAAACACAGATCAACGATTTCTTTGCTCAGACCAATGGCTTCAAACAGCTGCGAACCACGGTATGAGGTGATAGTCGAGATACCCATCTTAGACATGACTTTCAGCAGGCCCTTACGGATCGCCTTGCGGTAGTTCGCCTGAGATTTCAGTGGGTCGCCCAGTACTTCACCGCTGCGGTGCAGGTCGGTGAGAATATCGTACGCCAGCCATGGGTAAACAGCGGTCGCACCAAAGCCCAGCAGCACAGCAAAGTGATGCGGGTCACGGGCAGAACCGGTTTCAACCACGATGTTACCGTTAGTACGCAGGCCTTTCTGGCTGAGACGGTGGTGTACCGCACCGGTTGCCATTGGCGCTGGGATCAGAGACTGACCTTCAGCCACTTCACGGTCGCTCAGAATCAGAATCACGTCACCGTTGCGGATCGCCGCTTCAGCTTTGTCTGCCAGAGCAACAATCGCGTCTTTCAGAGACAGCGCTGAGTCGTAAGCCATAGACAGAGTCACGTGACGGAATTCATCACGGCCGGTGTCTTTCAGACCAACAAATTTCAGTGGCGACAGTACTGGAGACGTCAGGATTACGCGGTTAGCGTGATCTG
>JBPEXS010000380.1:0-2846 GCA_052031325.1 Thalassolituus sp.
GGATGGTCTGACGCAGTTGGCTGTCGAGGGTTTTTTCCAGAATCTCAGTGAACGGATTCAGTGCGTTATCATAGAGCAGGGTGCCATCTTCCCCTTCATGCACCATCCCTTCCTTAATCAGTCGCTGGATCAGGCTGCGGAACAGGTTCTTATCAAAAAACTCCGGCGCATTAATGCCGTACAACAGACTGATCCGTTGGGCCAGCTGGGTTGACTGTTCTTCCAGCTGTGCTGGTGTTAACGAGCCATTTTCCAGGTGCGTGAGACGTGAGACGGTCAGAAAATAACGCTGCAGTGTCTGCATCATATGTTCGGCCAGGCCTTCCATATGGAGGGCGGCTACCGGATTTTCCAGATTGATGTGGTAAGACGCTTCTTCAACAGCAATGTATTCCAGGCGTACCAGCACATCCAGCCAGGTGCTGATCAGACCATCCAGTTCATCCAGATTCCAGTAGAGGAAAAGCTCAGACTGCAGGAACGGATAAAGCGTGCGGACCGAGGAGCGGATAAAGGCTTCTGATGAACGGCGCTGATGCATAATCAGGCAGGCCAGCAGGGCGGGCAGCGCAAAAATATGCAGAATATTATTGCGGTAATAGGTCAGGGTGACCGCCTGACGGTCGTTGGTCTGAATCAGGTCGCCCAGAGGATGAGCAGAGCGCGAGACCGTCTCCAGCTTCTCGGCATGAGCCAGCCAGTCTTTGCCGTTCCCGGAAGGCAAAGTGGTCAGGTGGCTGTAGGGTACCGTAGCCAGTAGTTGATGGTAGGCTTCCATTCGCTCAATCAGCTGTTGTTCATCCATCGCCTGGCGCGGCGTTGAAAGAATAGCAAAAGCGACCAGGTTGATCGGGTTGACCGAAGCGGCGGTGTTGATCGCAGTCGTTACCTGATTGGCCAGACGTTCTGTTACCAGTGGTGCCCAGTCAGGGCGGTAATTGCAGCCTTCGTAAGATTCGTCACGCCACTGCGGTTGCTGCTCATTCAGGTAATCGGTGAGATGAATCGGATCACCAAAGGTCACGCGCACCCGACCGTAGGGTTTTCTCAGCGAACGCACAGTACTCAGAGTACCGAGCAGGCTCTCTTTCTTCTTCGCCTGGCCGCGCAGTTCACCCAGATAGCTGCGTTCCTCAAAGACTTTCTCATAACCGGTATATACAGGTACCAGAGTGATGGGTTTACGCGAATCACGCAGGAAGGAGCGCAGGGTCATCGCCAGCATCCCGGCTTTTGGGGTCAGGGTGCGTCCGGTGCGGCTGCGTCCGCCTTCAACAAAATATTCGGCCGAATAACCGTGGGTAAAGACAGAGTGCAGGTATTCATCAAATACCGCAGCGTAGAGACGATTGTCGCGGAACGTCCGGCGCATAAAGAAAGCACCACCGCGACGCAGGATGGAGCCCACAACCGGCATATTCAGGTTGATGCCCGCAGCAATGTGCGGAATCTGCAGGCCGTTGTAGTAAAGCACATAGCTCAACAGCAGGTAGTCGATGTGACTGCGGTGACAGGGTACATAAATGATGGTGTTGTCTTTACTGACTTCTTTCACCATGTTGATGTTGTGCACTTCTGTGCCCTGATAAATTTTATTCCAGACCCAGGTCAGCACCACATCCAGAAAACGCACGTTGGTGTAACTGATGTTGGAGGCAATTTCATCCGCGTATTTCAGAGCCTGAGCACGCAGTTTCAGCTCGTTCTTTTCACCTTTTTCCACTTCTTCCTGGATGACCTGACGCACCATAGGGCGGTTCGGAATCTGGTGTACCAGGGTTTTACGGTGAGAGAGCTCCGGGCCCAGCACAGAGTTTGTAACCTGACGGTTGTGTACACGCAGAACCCGGGCCAGTTTGCGGGCAACCAGTTCGGCGGAATCTGAACCGGCAGCAAGTTCACGTAACGACAGCGGCAGACTCATGTGAAAGAAGGTGTTACGGCCGTTGAACAGAATGGCCGAGAAGGTCATCAGGCGGCCGCCGAAGCTGCCAACGCTCTGCAGCCAGATGCGCAGGAACGACTGCTCACGCTCCGGTGAGCGCCCCCAGAATACACGAACCGGAATCACCTGAATATCGCGACTGTCGTCTTCCATCATCCATTCCACCTGTTTCATCAGGTGGGAAGGCACAGCCGGGTGAACACCGCGACTGAAGGGGACGCTGGGGCGACGGTAAATTCCAAAAAACGGCCAGCCAGGAAGCTGGCTGTCAGAGATGCGCTGCAGCGGCTGATCGAGTCCGGTTTTGCGCAGCTCATGATCAATGACCATCTGCTCAGCATGAGATGGGTGGAGCTGAGCGTAAATCACAGGAACATCTGGCTTGAGTTGAATTTCAGCCGGATCAGCTCCGATGATTTTGGTTTTGATCATGCTGTAGAGTATTTTCTGCTGCCAGCGTAATAATCGGATGCGCAGACGTCTTAAAAAGTGCATATAAAAACCTGTACCTGAAATGCGGCGCTAGTGTAACCCTGAGCGCAGGGTTATTAAATGATCTGTGACAATTCCTGGCTGTACGTTCAGTAGTGTGGCGGTGGAGGCTCATCGGCCGGAGAAAGATCCCCGCCTCCAGAACCTTCCAGTTCAGAAACTTTTTTATAGACCAGCTGCAGCGCTTCTTTCATGACTCGCAACTCGGTCGCCAGTCGTACAATTTCCTGATTCTGGGTGTCGACGGTATCTTCAATATAGGCGATTCTGCTCTCCAGCTCAGAAATCCGGGATTCTGCAGTGTTTGTTTCAGTTTTATTATCTGTCATTTCAGGGCTCTGGCTATCGTATTGATTTTTTGGGTCAATTGGGCTTTCATAGCTCTCTTATGCGTAAATCCCGGGCTTTT
>JBPEXS010000381.1:0-3270 GCA_052031325.1 Thalassolituus sp.
ATTCAGCAACTGCTGACACCGGTTCAGTCACAGGGTTTTCTGGTTTACCACCGCGCCTATGACCACTGGGTAGCTGAGAACCAGCTCAATCAGCTCGGTAGTTTCACGCTGCACCCGGAACAGAAGCCCGGCCTGCGTACCCTCAGTCATCTGCGCAACCTGATCAGAGAAAAACAGGTTGCCTGTATCTTTTATGAGCCCGGCGTTGCCGTTGAAATCATCCGCGACTTTGCCGGCAATGACAGCGTAAGACTGCAGGAGCTGGACCCACTGGGTACCGGTATTACGGTCGCCAGCGACAGTTACGCAACTTTTATGGTGCAACTTGCCCGTGATGCTGCGGCCTGCCTGAATCAATCGTCTCCTGCCGACGCCGACTGACACCCGCTGGCCGCGGCAGACTGATTCATCTGAAAAACCGGAGTCGGCTCTACTCCCGCGCAGTTAAGTCAGACCGGTAGCCATGATGCAGGTCGCACCCGACATCCCAGCCCGTTAGAATAAGCGCGTTCCCCGCCTGCCACAGTGGCCAGGCATCATCATTCTGCCAGTTACCGGAGACCCCCATGTCACTTGCGGTCATTACCCTTGCCGCCGGCAAAGGCTCACGCATGAAGTCTGATCTGCCCAAAGTCCTGCACCCCATCGCCGGGCTCCCCCTGCTTGGCCATGTGCTGAAAACTGCCATGTCCCTGAATGCTGCAACCCAGCTTGTGGTGATCGGTCACGGCGCAGATCAGGTGCGTGATGCCTTTGCAGACAACGATATCCGCTGGGCATTGCAGGCTGAACAGAAGGGGACCGGACATGCCGTGGCTCAGGCCCTGCCAGACGTTGCGGACGATCAGGTGGTGCTGGTGTTGTACGGAGACGTCCCTCTGATTCAGGCAGAGACACTGCAACCTCTGGTTGCCGCCGCTGGAGAAGGCCACCTGGGCCTGCTGACCGTCACCCTGCCAGACCCCACAGGCTATGGCCGTATCGTCCGCGACAGCAATGGACTGGTTCAGGCCATCATCGAACACAAAGATGCGTCGGAGGCTCAGCGCCGCATTCATGAGGTGAATACCGGCATCCTCGCCGCCCCGGCTGCGCGCCTGAAAGAATGGCTGCCACGTCTGTCCGCTGACAATGCTCAGGGGGAATACTACCTCACCGATATCATCGCCATGGCCGTGGCTGACGGTGTTGACGTTCATACCCATCAGCCTGCCGATGCGACAGAAGTCGAAGGCGTTAACGACCGTGTGCAACTGGCCCGGCTGGAACGCGCCTGCCAACTGCGTAATGCCGAAACACTGATGCGTCAGGGTGTGTCTCTGGCCGACCCTGCACGCCTGGATATCCGTGGCGAGCTTGAAGTCGGTGTCAACGTCACCATTGATGTCGGCTGTATTTTTGAAGGCAAGGTCGTGCTTGGCGATAACGTAAAGGTCGGTCCGTACTGTCTGATCCGCAACAGCACCATTGGCGCTGGCGTGCAGATTGAAAGCTTCTGCCATATCGAACAGGCCGAGGTCGCCAGTGACTGTAATCTGGGGCCATACGCCCGTCTGCGTCCGGGCTCAGATCTGGCCGCCGGTGTACGGGTAGGCAACTTCTGTGAAATTAAAAAGTCACAGATAGGCAGTGGTGCAAAAGTGAACCATCTGTCTTACATCGGTGATGCCAGTATCGGTGCCCATACCAACATTGGCGCAGGCACCATCACCTGTAATTACGACGGTGTGAACAAGTCCCGTACGGAGATCGGTGAAAATGCCTTCATCGGCTCGAACACGGCTCTGGTCGCACCGGTCAGCGTGGGCGATGAGGCCACGGTGGGGGCCGGCTCCGTGGTCACCCGTGATGTCGCAGCCGGTGAACTGGCCGTGGCGCGCAGCAAACAACGCAACATTGCAGGCTGGAAACGCCCCGAAAAGAAAAGCTGAGACCGCACACGGCATGACAAGTGGCGGTAGCGGGGCTATTGTAAATATGAATCTGATCACTCTTTACATGCCTCATGTAAGTATCAGACCAGAATAACAATCGCAGCACTCAGCTATGACCACTGTGCTGATAACGATGCCGGATTGCACAACTGCCCCTTGGCCGGGGCAGAACAGGAGCTTTTATGAACATTCTGATTGTCGATGACGATACCGAACTCTGTGGCCTGCTGCAGCGGTATCTGGAACGTGAGCTGTTCCGCGTGAAGACAGTCCATACCGCAGAAGAAGGTCTGGCTGAGGCGCTCAGTGGCCTGTACCAGGGCGTCATTCTGGATGTCATGCTGCCCGGTGGCAGCGGCATCGAGATTCTGCGCCAGATCCGCAGCCGCAGTGATATCCCGGTGATCATGCTGACCGCCAAGGGCGATGAATCCAACCGCATTGAAGGGTTGGAGATCGGTGCCGACGACTATGTACCTAAGCCCTGCAACCCGCGGGAGCTGTCTGCGCGTCTGCGTGCCATTCTGCGTCGTGGCCGTAATGCCGAAGTCACCGCCGCCAAACTGGAAGTCGACGACCTGCTGATTGATTTTGAGACGCACAAAGTCATGCGCAGCGGTGAAGAGCTGGATCTGACCGCCACTGAATTCAACATTCTTGGTGTGCTTATCCGCGAAATCGGCAAAGTCATCGACAAAAACCGTCTGGCTGAACAGTCAATGCAACGCTCACTCACCCTGTTTGACCGCAGCCTCGATATGCACCTGAGCAATCTGCGTAAAAAACTGGGCAACGCGCCTGACGGTAACCCACGCATCAAAACCATCCGTGGGGTTGGCTATATGTATCTGGAGAGTGAGGCCTGACAGCGGCCGAAACTGGTACACTGACCTGCACATCGATTACCGACCTGGACCTGCCCGCCGATGAGAGGCGTTTTCTGGAAAATTTATCTGGCGTTTATGGTGACCGGCCTGGTCACCACGCTGGTGACCCTGATGCTGGCCTCGTACTACCGTCAGTGGTCCAACGACTCTGTTAACCTGATTGCCCCGACCGGGGGTTATATTTCCGCCGCCGAACTCATGTTGCAGCAGGGGGGTGAACCTCTTCTGCTGGAATGGCTGCTCAGCTTTGACCGTCACCCCAGCGTCAATGCTTATGTGTTTGATGACCAGGGCATCAGTCTGATCCCGGCGCCGGATGCTGTACTCACCTACGCTTACTCCCCTGAATCCTATCAGGCCCGGATCAATCCGGTTGGCCGCTCTGAGATTCTGGTGAAAGCCCCGATTTCAGACAACCAGGGCCAGGTGTATCTGCTGGTCGTCGAATT
>JBPEXS010000382.1:0-7617 GCA_052031325.1 Thalassolituus sp.
CTGCGCGACGATACCCTGCTGTTGCAGCGTAACTACCTGTTCAGTGCGTTCGAGGACAGTCTGGGGATACACGCCGGTCTGGTGCATCAGCAGACTGAAATCACTCATCTGGAAGACGATGTAGAATTGATTGGCCCGTCTGCTTACAGCCGAGACAGCATCGGGCTGGCGGCGACCCTCAGCCTGAATGCCGGGCTGCTGCAATCCCCTGGGGTGGGTTATGGCAGTTATACTGAACTGGTCGCCGAGAACTACGACCTCTTATCGGGTGACGCCAGTGGTGATCACCTGCAGTTTGGCTGGCGCTACACTGTTGACCTGCCTGGCCGTCAGGGGCTGACACTGGCCTTGTCCGGTGGATATGCTTCTGAAGATGCGCCTCTGTGGCGTCTCGGTGGCCTGCCGCCACAGGAAGACTACGCCCTGTTCGGCCGTGACCAGTTAAGCCTGAGAGGCTACGGTGCCGGGGTTCAGTATGGCCGTTATTACGAACGCGAACGCCTGACCTGGCGTGGTGAACTGAGTCGCTTCGAGGACAACTGGGATATCCTGCCTCTGGGGGTCGATAACCTTGAAATGGCCCTGTTTCTTGAGCGCGGACGTGCCTGGAGCGATGAGTCCGATCCTTCTGCACTGCTTGGTGCTGCTGCTGAGCTGCGCCTGAATCTGATACTGGGTTACCGGGTGAGAGCGCCACTGGTGATTGGTATTGCCAGCCCCTTGGGTGATGAGGCCGGTGAAGATGAAGTCTACGGCGGGTTGTATTTCACGTTCTGAAACCTTCGCAGGCTGAGCGCAGCAGTCCCGTATCCTCCTTTATCTGTGCGGCATTGTTTCGATTGCCGCACGGATTCGATTGCCCGGATACCCCATAATTCAGCGATACACTACACTGACCTCCAAGTGCATTTGACTGATTATTATGGATTTTCTCTGGATTCTTATCGCCTTTGTGTTTGGCCTGGTTGCCCGTCAGGTGATGATGCCGCCTCTGATCGGTTTCCTGATCGCAGGTTTCACACTGAATGCTTCAGGAGTGGCACCATCCGAGCTGCTTTATCAGTTATCTGACATCGGCATCACCCTGATGTTGTTCACCATCGGTCTCAAGCTGGATATCCGGGCGCTGCTGTATAAAGAAGTGTTCGGCACCAGTCTGTTGCATACGCTCAGTTGGGTGTTGCTGGCCGCAGCGTTTCTGGCCCTGCCTGTCTGGCTGGGCATCAGCTTTGCGTTCTCTGTGGATCTCACAACCTCGGCTCTGATTGCTTTTGCGCTGAGTTTCTCTTCGACCGTTGCGGTGGTGAAAATCCTTGAAGAATCCTCAGAACTTAAGGTGCGCCATGGCAAACTGGCTCTGGCCATCCTGATTATTCAGGACATCATTGCGGTGGTTTTTCTGGTGGTCGCAACCGGCAAGATTCCTTCGGAGTGGGCGGCGGCTCTGTTGCTGCTGCCATTACTGCGTCCTGTGTTATATCTCGTGATGGAGAAAGTAGGGCACGGAGAGCTATTACCACTGCTGGGTTTCTTTCTTGCCTTTGGCGGTTATGAACTCTTCTCCGCGCTGGGTGTGAAAGGCGATCTTGGTGCGTTGGTTATGGGTATTGTCGTTGCGGGCCATAGTAAGACTGCTGAGCTCTATAAAACCCTGATGAATTTTAAAGATCTGTTCCTGATCGGTTTTTTCCTGTCGATCGGATTTACCGCGCTGCCCACCATCGACATGCTGCCGATGACAGTGGGTCTGACGCTGCTGTTGCTGCTTAAATTCACTCTGTTCTTTTTCCTGTTCAATCTGATGAAAATGCCGGGGCGTGTGGCGTACCTGACGGCGCTGGCATTGAGTAACTACAGCGAGTTTGGTCTGATCGTCGCCAATGTAGGGATGGATAACGGCTGGGTCTCTGATGAATGGGTGGTGATTATTGCGCTGGCGATGTCGGTGTCCTTCCTGATTTCCACACTGCTCTACCGTCGGGCCCACACGATTTATGCCCGTCTGCATGAGTTTATTAATCGCTTTGAGCGGCGAGGCGCGCATCAGTCGATTCAGATGCCAGCCAGTTTTGAAGTTCTGGTCTGTGGTATGGGCCGTGTTGGCAAAGGGGCGTATCAGGCTCTGGAGAAGGAAGGTATCCGGGATATCTGGGGTCTTGAGTCTGACAGCGAGCGACTCAAACTCCTGCGGGAAGAGAAGCTGAATGTGATTTCAGGCGATGCCGACGATATGGAATTCTGGCAGCAGGCCGCAAAAAGTAAAATTCAGCTGGTGATGTTGTCTCTGCCCAATCAGGGTGAAATGCGCGCGGCACTGCAGGTGATGCGCCTGGCGGGTTACAAAGGGCGCGTAGCCGCAGTAGCACGCTATGAAGATGAGCGTCACGAGCTGACCGAGCTGGGTGTTGATGTCGCCTTCAACTATTACCTGGAAGTGGGTTCTGGTTTTGCGGCTGAGTGTCTGCACCTGTTGCGTGATGCGGAGCCTCCGGTTAGGGCAGTCTGAGAAACAATCACCGGTCGCCATGGATCGGTGAGATTTGCAATAAAAAGAAAGGGCGCCAGTGGCGCCCTTTTTGTTGTCAGTATTCCGGCCTCAGAGATGAAGCTCAGCGTATTCAGACAGCGCCGAGCGTGGTGAGCCTTCCAGGTGAATGGTGCCTCCGTGAGGGAATCCCTTGAAGCGCTCCACCAGGAACGTCAGCCCAGAGCTGATCGGGTTCAGGTACGGTGTGTCGATCTGTGCGAGGTTGCCAAGGCAGATCACCTTACTGCCAGCGCCGGCACGGGTGACGATGGTTTTGATCTGATGCGGTGTCAGGTTCTGACACTCATCGATCAGAATCAGACTCTGCTGGAAGCTGCGACCACGGATGTAGTTAAGGGACTTAAACTGCAACGGCACTTTCTGGAGAATGTAATCGACGCTGCTCTTGGAATGTTCGTCGTCGTTGTGCAGCGCTTCCAGGTTGTCGGTGATGGCACCCAGCCAGGGTTCCATTTTCTCCGCTTCGGTGCCTGGCAGGTAACCGATGTCTTCATCCAGACCCCGGGTGCTGCGGGTCGCAATGATACGTTTGAACTGGTTCGTAGCAACGGTCATTTCAATGGCCGCAGCCAGCGCCAGAATGGTTTTACCAGAGCCCGCCTGACCGGTCAGGGTGACCAGCTGTATATCCGGGTCCATCAGCAGGTGCAGGGCCAGAGCCTGTGGTATGTCCCGGGGTACCAGTCCCCAGGCGTTCTGCTGCATCAGTTGATCATGTGGCAGGTCTTTCAGTAGGGCAAAGTCATCGCTCAGGCGGTGAATAGCACCGATAAAGCCTTTTTCATCGACGATAAAGTGATTCAGGTACAGATCTTCCGGCAGGTTGGCCCGGGGGATCTTGTGGTACGTGCCGGTTTCGTCATGGTGCGTTTCTACGGTGCTCTGGGTTTCCCAGAATGAACCGGGGAAGCGTTCGTAACCGGTTTCCATCAGGGCGACGTCGGTCAAGACCTGGTCGTTCTGATAATCCTGTGCACCGACGCCACAGCCTCGGGCTTTCAGGCGCATGTTGATGTCTTTGGTAATCAGGATGGTGTCACGGTTCGGATACTTTTTCTGGAGGTTGACCAGGCTGTTGATGATTTTGTTGTCGTTAAGATTGTCGGGGAGGGAGCGGTCAGGGGCGTCGAAACTGTCGAGAAGGATGGAGAAGTGTCCCTGGTAGTTACCATCGGGTCTCTCTATGGGTATCCCTTTGGCGATTTCAGTGGGGGTGGCGTCACCAATAATGCGGTCTATCTGGCGTATTGCCTCGCGGCAGTCGGTGGCGATGGATGCTTTGCCTATTTTCAGCTTATCTAACTCTTCCAGTACGGTCATCGGGATAACCACCTGGTGTTCCTCAAACTTCAGTATTGCTCCGGGGTCATGGATCAGGACGTTGGTATCAATCACGTAAAGCTTGGTGTCAGATTTGCGTGCAGCCATAGGAGTCTCCTGGACAGGTCAGAAAAGAAATACCAGACCGCCCACACCGTTCACGCGGATGAATCGACTTCATCCGTAAGGGTGCAGTGCAGGCAGCGAAGGCATTTCGAGGGGGGGTAAAACAGGGCGGAAGAGGGAGGGACGTTGCAACCTGAGTTGATCGTCGGGGGTGTCGGGTCCGGGCGTTCAGTCGATGACTGTCGCGCCCGGTTGCCCGGTGCCGTTCTGGCAATGTACTGAGGAGATCGTTCAGAGACGCTCCCTCCGGGGTCCGTTGGTACGTGCTTTCACTATGGACAGCTTTTTTCACCATGACAAGGCTGCTTTTGCGTCATCATGAATTTGTCATATTTGCCGGAAAACGTGTCTCTGTTCTCAGATTCTCCCGGCCAGCAGGCGGTCTGAGCCATGAATTACAGCGGAAATCAGTCGCACTGAGCACGGGTCAGGAAAAATTTTGGCGCCTTATGACCTCTTTGGGAAGGCGCTGATTTCTCCTTTGTCAGGATGTGTCAGCTGGAATGACGGACCCGTCAGAATAGAAACTGGCCATTCAGACTGGAAAATATACAGGTGATCAGTAATCATATGATCTGACTGTGGCAGGAATGGACAGTTTTTGCCGCGCGCTGTGTACGCATTTGTCTGCCTGATCATTTTAAGAGGCGGATTTGAGTTGGTATTCAGGTGTCAATCAGATATCCTTCAGCTCAACCTGGTGCATCCACACCAGCGATAATAAGAAAAATTAATGTCTGACGGGGGCATCATGTCGTTTCTATTAAGAATTACATGCATTTTTACTGCTGCGGCTGTACTGGCCGGATGTGGCAGCCTGATGAATCTTATCTACCGACCTACGGGTTGGGTGATTTATGACCTGACAGACCGTCATGTCACTCCTTACACGTTCAGCACCGGTGATGTGGGTGTCGCATGTAATGCGACCCAGAGCTTACAGCCGCTGGTTATGGCGTTCTCCCGCATTATGTCCAGCCCGGATCAGGCCGGTATCGTGCTCAATATCATGACCGGTGGCTGTGAAGCTGAAATCGCTCATGAAGAGAACCTGACGTACATCCGTGAGCTGAAAGCACAGAATGTGAACGAAGCCAAAGATGCGCGAATCCGCGAGAAGCGTCATTACGCTATCGCTGCAACCCGCTTGCAACAGTCTTACGATTTCATGGTTGAGGCGTTTGGTGAGCCGGGTGAAAAGTGTCCGAAACTGAATTACGAAGAAGGCGTTTACTGGGCTCTGGGCAACCTGGCGGGCCTGCAGGCGGTATATGCTGACCTCAACGCTCAGAGTGTTGTGGGTGTACCGAAAGATATTGCTCAGAAAGCCGTACGTGGCCTGCAATGTCTGGATAACCAGGACTACTGGGGTCTGCCAATGGCAGCTCAGGCTGGTCTCTGGGTGTTGCTGCCGGATACTGCCCCTGCGGGTAAAGATCCCTGGGTGGAAATGGCAACTGCAAGCCGCATTGGTTCCGATGCCGGTGTACGCCTTGCTGATGCCGCCGAAGTACTGATTGCAGACAGCGCTGGACAGACCGAGCGTCTGAAAGCTGCTATCCGCCGTCATGCAGAATCACTCAAATCTCATGAAAGTGATAAAGAATTCCGTCTGCTGGACGTCGTAGCGACTCAGCAGATCCTTGCCGTGTCTGACCGTCTCTGGACTGAAGCGACTGGCTCCCGTACCCCGGTGGGCGAGTTCGGTACCTTCTGGGACGACAAAGCGGAAGAAGAAGATCTCGGCATCAGCTTAGACGATTTATTAGATTAATAGAGGAATTACTCAATGCGTAAGTTGATTGGTATGGTTGCGCTGGCGTTGTCTGCGTCATCTGTCAGCGCCCTTGAAAGTAAGAATATCTGTATTTATGATCCGGTAGGTTCCAGCGGCCCAATGTTCAAGCTGATGGAAGACTACAAACAGTTCGCTGTCGGTGAAGGTATTGAAGTTAAGCTGCATGCATACACCGATGAAAAGATTGCTTCGGATGACTTCAAAGCGGGTCAGTGTGACGGTGTTGTTCTGACCGGTGCGCGTGCACGTCCTTTCAGTAAGTTTGCTTCTACCATCGAAGCTATCGGCGCCGTGCCGAATGACAAAGTTATGCGTAACGTCGTTAACCTGATCTCTTCGCCTAAAGGTGCGAAGTACATGAAAAACGACCGTTATGAAGTGGGTGGCGTAATGCCTGCTGGTGCTGTGTACCTGTTCGTTGATGACCGCAGCATTGACACCGTTGAAGAGATGTCCGGTAAGAAAATTGCGACCCTGGATTATGACGCCCCATCCATCAAGATGGTGAATCATGTTGGTGCTGCGGTTGTACCGTCTAACTCTGCAAACTTCTCCGGCAAGTTTAACAATGGCAGTGTGGACATTGCCTACGCTCCGGCGCTTGCCTACAAACCACTGGAAATGTACAAAGGTCTTGGCACAGCTGGTGGTATCCTCCGCTACAATCTGGCTTACCTGGATTTCCAGCTAGTGATGCACGCTGATCGCTTCCCGGAAGGTTATGGTCAGAAATCTCGTCAGTACGTTGCCAGTATGTTTGACCGCATGTTGAAGCAGATTGAAGACAACACTGCCGAGATCGATGATAAATACTGGATCGATCTGCCTGAGGCAGTCAAGAAACGTTATGACGCCATGCTGCGCGCCGTTCGTGTCGAGCTACGCAATGAAGGTGTCTATGACGGAACCATGCTGAAACTGCTGAAAAACCTGCGCTGTAAGGAAGATCCTGCTGCTGCAGAGTGTGCGGAAAATCTGGAATAACCTGCCTTACGGCTGAACAGAACCGGCCCTGAACCCTGGGGGCTGTCATTACCGGAGCTCTGGCTCCGGTTTTTACAGGTGGCCGTAAACTGTTCTTCTCAGGCCTGTAGTAATCCTGAAGAGTTATTAACCAATCAAGGTCTGGGGCATCAGCCTGCAGACGTCTGAACGATGTAGAGGTGTTTCATGGATCAGACCGTACGGGTGGGGAACCGCACGGCGTACGAGTGGATAATGGCCATCCCGGCCTTTCTGGTGCTCGTATTTGTAATTATCATCAATACCAGTCACACACTTCATGCGCAGCTGCTGCAGCTGGGTGAAACCACCTGGGAAGGTTACTTCCAGTTAAGACACGACCCGGTTGAACCGAGTTGTAATGCCAATATGGATATTGAGGCAGAGCTTCAGCGCCTGATCGCTGAGCGTGAAGCTGAGCCTGTCGACGAATTCGATCTGTTCGCACCGGAACCTATTAATCCGGACATCATGCGCACCTCTCTGACCGCAGCCAAAGAGCAGTGTGTCATCAAATATGAACAATACGATGATGTGAAAGACCGCATAACCACCGGCGTTGAGATTTTCCGTACCGTCGAACTGGGTGTTGCCCGCTTCGGTGAATTTGGTATGGCCACTCAGCGCATCATGCTGTCTACCCTGGTACTGATCTGTGGTCTGACCACGCTGCTGCGCCGCCATCACATTGCGCTGCGTCCGATGGAAACTGAACTGGATTACCGCGTTGGTGCCATCGCTCAGTTTGTCTCTATGGGTATTCTGTTTTACTCCGTCTGGACCTTTAAAGAGGTTGCCTTCAGCGCCGGGGTCGAGGTCAGTA
>JBPEXS010000383.1:0-2278 GCA_052031325.1 Thalassolituus sp.
TCAGTCCATTCTTTCAGCCAGAACAGCGCATCCACATCCGGTGTCTGGGTTTCAGTGGCATCAATCGTGAGGCGAGGAATCGGTTGAGCACCCTGCAGCTCCAGCAGACGCTCTTCCATCAAGGCACCGGCCTGACAGAAGGTTCTTGAGTAAGAACTGTCTCCGAGGCTGATCACGCCAAATGGGTGGCCATTCTGCGAAGGGGATTCAGCCTCAAGCTCTTTATAAAATGCCATCAGGTTGTTGGGAATGTCTCCCTGGCCAGTCGTTGCCGTGACAATCAGCACAGCATCCGGAACGGCGGTGTTCATCGCAGTGACACTGGCCTGCTCGTCCAGCACCACCTTATGTCCGGCATCTTTAAGCTGCTCTGCGCAGGCCCGGGCAACCGCAGTTGCTGTGTTGGTAACTGTGCCGGTGACGAGATAAATCGTTGACATATGGGTCCTCAGATACGGAAAAACTCTGATCTCTATGGCCTGTGGTGTATCAAATTCCGCCACGAGGCTGGTATTATCAGTCTGGTTTATTGTAATGTGAAACGGTTGTGCGTCGTACTGATCTGGGTGGCAGTACCGCTGCAAAGCACACGCACACCCCGGAAAAACGTCAGAAACACCATAAAAATAACCGGAAAACCACATGATCAGAGGCACCTGGAGTCTTACCGACCCCCTCGTACCCGTTAATGTACCGGCTACCATGATCCGTGTGGCCGAGCACAAAGACATTTCTCCAGAAGAGATTCTGGCTAATACCGGTGTTGAGCTGGAAATCCTTGGTGATCCTGCGGCCCGTCTGTCCTTTCAGCAGATGATGATCATCTGCGAAAATCTGATCACGAAATACCCCGATGGCAGTGTCGGCCTCGATCTGGGTGCCGCCATCAATATTAATCAGTTCGGGATGCTCGGTTATGCCATCCTGAGCTGTAAGGACCTGCGCAGCGCCCTAGCACTGGGGAAGCAGTATCATTCCCTGGTCAATCCGGCATTCACTTTTGATATCAGTCACTTCGACAACCATTTCGAGGTCTGCTTCACCAGCCATATCCCATTTGAGAACATTTACCGGATGGCCTGCGAGGTGTTTATCATCTCGTTCTGCTGCCTGTCACGCTTCCTGACCGGACGCCCGGATATTCAGCCGATTGAAGTTCATCTCAATCATCCAGAACCTCCTTACGCTGCTAAGTACCTTGAGTACTTTGAATGCCCAGTCTTATTTGATCAGCCACGCACCCAACTGGTCATTCAGCCAGAACTGCTCGACCTGCCTCTGATGATGGCCGATCAGGCGACCGCGGCCATGGCGGAGAAACAGTGCGCCGAAATCCTCAGCCGCATGGGGCCGAAAGAAGGCCTGATCGCCAAGGTGCGACGTATTATGCTCAGCGATCCGGGTAATTTCCCTTCCGTTGAGGAGCTGGCAAAAGATCTTGCAACCTCTACCCGCACTCTGAGCCGTAGCCTGCAGGATCTCGGTACCTCATACCAGAAGCTGCTGGATGAAGTGCGCAAAGAGATGGCCATTGAGTACCTGCGTAACTCCAGTCTGCCCATTGAAGAGGTGGCTCAGCTGGTTGGTTACAACGATCCGTCGAATTTCCGCAAAGCCTTCCGACGCTGGACGCAGAACGTCCCGTCTTACTACCGCAACGAAGACTGATTCCCCCGTGTTTTTACAGAGCTGGCACTGTCCGGTGCCAGTCTGGACAACTGATTTTCTGAACGCCTGAATCCCTTAGCCCTGCCGTCCACCTCCTGAAACTGCCCGTCATCATAGCTTCATCGTCGCGCAACATATCTGTCATATAAAAGGCAGACTCTAGTCAGATGACTATCTGCCTCAGACACAGCACTATGACGCAAGCGACCAAACGTATCTGCATCGTCACCGAAACTTACGCCCCTGAAGTCAATGGCGTAGCGCACACTTTATCGATGATCGTGAAAGGTATGTTAGCGCGCGGTATCCGGGTCCAGATCATCCGTCCCCGTCAGCATAAAGAAGACCTGGGTGGCATCTCATCTGAACACGACGGTCTGCTTTCAGAACTGACGCTTCCTGGCCTGCCAATGCCCGGATATCCGGAACTGAAGTTTGGCCTGCCCAGCAAGCGCAAGGTGCGCAACACCCTGGAGTCCTTTAATCCGGATGCCATCTACGTCGCGACCGAAGGCCCCCTGGGCTGGGCGGCCTGTCGTACGGCACATCGTCTGAACATTCCTGTCGTCAGTGGTTTCCACACAAACTTTCACCAGTACGGTAAACACTA
>JBPEXS010000384.1:0-5595 GCA_052031325.1 Thalassolituus sp.
CAGCGTCCAGCGTCCAGCGTCCAGCGTCCAGCGTCCAGCGTCCAGCGTCCAGCGTCCAGCGTCCAGCGTCCAGCGTCCAGCGTCCAGCGTCCAGCGTCAGACATCTTCAATCAGCCGTTTCCCGAGGCTGATGACTTCATCCCTTAAGTAGCCTTGCTGTTCATAAAATCGTTGCACAGAAAGGTTGCTCGTGCGTATGAGTATGTTGAGTTTCGGGCACCCAAGCTCTGTGAGGCTTCTCTCAACCTGTTTCATCATGTGCTGGCCAATTCCCTGTCTCTGATGCTCAGGATGCACGGCAAGATAGTATACGGAGCCTCTGTGGCCGTCATAGCCTGCCATGGCTGTACTGATGACCCTGTTGTCGATGGTTCCGGCAATGAATAGCCCGGGTTGGTAGGTCAGTTTGCGCTCAATGTCTTTCAGTGGGTTGTTCCAGGGGCGGGTCAGTCCGCACAGCTGCCAGAGGTCAATAATGGCGTCAGTGTCTTCGTGTGCGACTGGGCGGATGGTGAGCGATGGCATGTCCTTATTCCTGCAGCAAAGGTTCAGGCTAACAGAAAGTGCAAAGTTGTGTCCGTATTCTTATTTCGGCGTGGAATAAGCAGGACACAGGAGTCAGCTTTCTGTACTATTGCGTGGCCCGTATAAAAAGAACAAATAAGTAGTTGATTCCTCTTGTCTGTTTCTGTAATCTACGGCGCCCTGATTGTGAGTCACAGGCCAGTAGTTCAATTGGTAGAGCGTCGGTCTCCAAAACCGAAAGTTGGGGGTTCGAGTCCCTCCTGGCCTGCCATTATTTTAGTAGTGTACGGCAGCATTAGGCTGCCTTTTCAGGCTTTAGGGCATTAAATGAGTAGCGAAACCAAAGCAGAAGGCATGGGCATTTTTGATGTTATTAAATGGCTGGTTGCCATTGCACTTCTTGCCGGAGCGGTTGCGGTCAATTATGTGTTTGCGGATCTGGGTGTCCTGTACCGGGTCCTGGCCATCGTTGCATTAATGTTGGCCTGTACGGGTGTGGCCCTGACTACTGTTAAAGGTCAGGAATTCATGACCCTGCTGAAAGAAGCAAATAAAGAACGCCGTCGTGTGGTCTGGCCGACGCCGGCTGAGACCCGTCAGACCACCCTGATTGTTGTTGCTGTGGTTTTCCTGGTTGGTCTTGCTTTGTGGCTTCTGGATATGGGTCTCAGTTCTGTTGTTGAACTGATCATCGGTTAAGGAATCGTCATGGCAATGCGTTGGTACGTTGTTCACGCTTATTCAGGCTATGAGAAGCGCGTGCAGGGCGCTCTGAAAGAGCGTATTGAGCTGCACGATATGCAGGATAAGTTCGGTGAGGTTCTGGTGCCTACCGAAGAAGTCGTTGAAGTTCGTGACGGCAAAAAGCGCAAGAGTGAGCGCAAATTTTACCCGGGTTATGTTCTGGTGCAGATGGAGATGGACGATGCGTCCTGGCATCTGGTTAATCAGACGCCCCGGGTAATGGGTTTTATTGGTGGTACGGCGGATAAGCCAGCTCCGATCACAGATCGTGAAGCGGAAGCCATTCTGCAGCGCATGCAGGACGGTGCTGAGAAGCCGACCCACAAAACCATGTACGAGCCGGGTGAAACCGTGCGTGTTATTGATGGTCCGTTTGCGGACTTCAATGGCGTGGTTGAGAGTGTTGATTACGACAAATCCCGCGTACAGGTTGCAGTAACTATTTTTGGTCGTGCTACGCCGGTTGAGCTTGAGTTTACTCAGGTTGAGAAAGCCGGATAAGCACATTTAAATGCCCGGAAGCGAACGCTGAGGGCGGGGAGCTGGCTGGCAGTAATGTGCAGCAGCGTTAACACCCATTAAGAGGAAATTCTTATGGCTAAGAAAGTAGAAGGCTATATCAAGCTCCAGGTTGGTGCTGGTAAAGCAAACCCAAGTCCCCCAGTTGGTCCAGCTCTGGGTCAGAAGGGTCTGAATATTATGGAATTCTGTAAGGCGTTCAACGCACAGACTCAGCACCTGGAGCCAGGCGCTCCTGTGCCGGTTGTGATTACCGCATACAGTGACCGTAGCTTCACCTTCGATATGAAGACTCCGCCGGCATCTTACCTGCTGAAAAAAGCAGCCGGTATCACCAGTGGTTCTTCACGTCCTAATACCCAGAAAGTCGGTACTGTTACCCGTGCTCAGCTGGAAGAAATCGCTACTGCGAAGAAGCCTGACCTGACTGCTGCCGATATGGATGCAGCGGTACGTACCATCGCTGGTTCTGCCCGCGCTATGGGTCTGAACGTGGAAGGAGTTGAGTAATGGCTAAGTTAACCAAGCGCCAGAAGCTGATCGCTGAGAAAGTTGAAGCCGGTAAAGTCTACTCTGTAGAAGAAGCTGTTGCCGTTCTGTCTGCTCTGCCAGCTGTAAAATTTAAAGAGTCTGTCGATGTGGCCGTTAATCTGGGCATCGATGCACGTAAATCTGATCAGAACGTACGTAGCTCTACTGTACTGCCAAACGGTACCGGTAAGACCATGCGCGTTGCTGTATTTACTCAGGGTGCTAACGCTGAAGCTGCAAAAGAAGCGGGCGCTGATGAAGTAGGTATGGAAGATCTGGCTGAAAAAGTAAAAGCCGGTGATCTGAACTTTGACGTGGTTGTTGCTTCTCCGGATGCAATGCGCGTTGTTGGCCAGCTGGGTCAGATTCTTGGTCCGCGTGGCCTGATGCCAAACCCTAAGGTTGGTACTGTAACTCCTGATGTTGCTACTGCGGTTAAGAACGCAAAAGGCGGTCAGGTCCGTTACCGTAACGACAAGAACGGTATCATCCACACTACCATCGGTAAGGCTGATTTCACTGCGGATGCACTGAAAGAAAACCTGACTGCGCTGCTGACCGATCTGAAAAAAGCCAAGCCAAGCTCTGCGAAAGGCGTGTACATGAAGAAAGTCACGCTGAGCACGACTATGGGCCCTGGCCTGATTGTTGATCATTCCGCTCTGGATATCTGATCAGCAATAACCATCTTTGGGGTTGTTGCTGCTCCCGGTGAGTAAGCAGCAGCTGTCAAAGACCGCAGGAGTGGCAGTCTGTTCTCAGTCTGCCACTTAATGTTTCCTGCGTAGATAGTGTGTGGCCCCTTTCAGAATTCTGAATTGTCACACCTGAATATGGCTCTCCGGAGTCTAACGTAACCTATCAGGAGTTAATCGTGGCCTTAGGACTTGAAGATAAAAAGGCGATCGTCGCCGAAGTCCAGGAAGCAGCTCAAGGTGCTCTGTCTGCCGTGATCGCGGATTCCCGCGGTGTCACTGTAGGCGCCATGACCGCTCTGCGTAGCGAAGCGCGTGAAGCCGGTGTCTGGATGAAAGTTGTCCGTAACACTCTGGCTCGCCGTGCTGTTGAAGGTACCCCATACGAGTGTCTGAAAGACACCTTCGTAGGTCCGACTCTGATCGCTTTCTCTAAAGAACATCCAGGTGCGGCTGCCCGTATCTTTAAGAAGTTCGCCAAAGAGAACGAGAAGTTCGAACTGAAAGGCGGTGCGTTCGATGGTGACGTGGTTTCTATCGACATGCTGGCAACTCTGCCGACATACGACGAAGCCATCGCGAAACTGATGAGCGTCATGAAAGAAGCTGCTGCCGGCAAACTGGTTCGTACCCTTGCTGCAGTTGGTACTCAGAAAGAAGAAGAGGCTGCCTGATTTTATTCAGGTTGCTTATTAAACGATTTCACGGGCATATAGCCCCACATAATTCAGGAATAGTCTTATGTCTCTGACTAAAGAAGATATCATCAACGCTATCGCTGAAATGTCTGTAATGGACGTAGTAGAACTGGTTTCTGCGATGGAAGAAAAATTTGGCGTGTCTGCAGCTGCTGCTGTTGCCGCTGGTCCTGCTGCTGGCGGCGACGCCGGTGGTGCTGAAGCTCAGACTGAATTCGACGTAATTCTGTCTGCTGCTGGCGACAAGAAAGTTAACGTAATTAAAGCTGTACGTGAACTGACTGGTCTGGGTCTGAAAGAAGCTAAAGGTCTGGTTGACGGTGCTCCGTCCGCGATCAAAGAAGGCGTTTCTAAAGAAGACGCTGACGCTGCTAAAGAGACTCTGGAAGCTGCTGGCGCAGTGGTTGAAGTTAAGTAATAGCACTCCGGTGCAATTACTGCCGCAGTAAGCCCTGATGGGCGATCTGCGGAGCTGGCTGGCGGGTAAATTCCCGTCAGCCTTTTTCACGTTATGGAATACGTGACCTGAACCGGTATTTTACCGGGTGATTTATAGGCAAATCCTTGAGCCATGGGCAAGCCAGCCCAATCGAGGAAACAGTCCGGGGATAATTGATGGCTTACTCATATACTGAGAAAAAACGTATCCGTAAGGATTTTGGTCAACTTCCGAGCGTCATGGACGTGCCTTACCTGCTGGCAATCCAGGTTGACTCCTACCACAAATTTCTTCAGGAAGGTCAGGACGCTGAGGCACGCAGCGACGTTGGTCTTCATGCAGCATTTAAATCGGTTTTTCCAATTGTCAGTTACTCCGGTAATGCGGCACTGGAATACGTAAGCTACCGTCTCGGCAAGCCGGCATTCGATGAAAAAGAATGTATGCTGCGCGGTGTGACCTTTGCAGCGCCTCTGCGTGTAAAAGTCCGCCTGATTATTTACGATAAAGAATCGTCCACTAAAGCCATTAAGGACATCAAAGAGCAGGAAGTCTACATGGGCGAAATGCCCCTGATGACCGACAACGGTACCTTCATCATCAATGGAACCGAGCGTGTGATCGTGTCTCAGCTGCACCGCTCTCCTGGCGTATTCTTCGACCACGATAAAGGTAAGACTCACTCTTCCGGTAAGCTGCTGTATAACGCCCGCGTTATCCCTTACCGTGGTTCCTGGCTGGACTTTGAATTTGATCCTAAGGATCTGGTTTACGTACGTATTGACCGTCGTCGTAAACTGCCTGCGTCTATTCTGCTGCGTGCTCTGGGTTACAGCACAGAAGAGATCCTGTGTGACTTCTTTGAGAACGACTTCTGGCGTCTGACCTCTGAGGGCGCGATGCTGAAGCTGATTCCTTCGCGTCTGCGTGGTGAAACCGCTGCCTTCGACATCAAAGACAACGATGGCAACGTCCTGGTTGAAAACAGCCGCCGTATCACCAACCGCCATATCCGCCAGCTGGAAAAAGCCGGTGTTGAAGAGCTGGTTGTTCCGGTTGACTACCTGATTGGTAAGTCCCTGGCGAAAGACGTGGTTGATACCAAGTCCGGTGAGCTGATTGCCTCTGCCAACGATGAGATCTCTGTTGAGATTCTGACCAAGATGGCGGAAGCCAAGGTGGAAGATATTGAAACTATCTACACCAACGAACTCGACCGTGGTCCGTTCATCTCTGACACTCTGCGCACTGACCCGACCAGCACTCAGCTTGAGGCACTGGTTGAAATCTACCGCATGATGCGCCCTGGCGAGCCGCCAACCAAAGAAAGTGCAGAGTCTCTGTTTGAGAACCTGTTCTTCACTGACGAGCGTTATGACCTGTCAGCGGTTGGTCGTATGAAGTTCAACCGTCGTATCGGCCGTGATGAAATCACCGGTGCCGG
>JBPEXS010000385.1:0-1438 GCA_052031325.1 Thalassolituus sp.
TTCACTCCACAGAAAGTGGAATTCATGAAAGCTGGCGGTTCTTACGCAGTAACTTTCGGTAAGAAAATCCAGACCTTCGCTGCTGAAACTCTGGGCGTTGAAGCACCAGTTGTTTACGCTGCATCTAAAGAAATCTCTCACGAAGGCCAGGGCCTGACCGCTGTTGAGAAGATCTTCAACCGCAACGCTGTTGGCGTAACTTCTAAGACTCCACTGCACGCTGGTTCTGACGTTCGCGTTAAAGTGAACATCGTAGGTTCTCAGGACACCACTGGTCCTATGACTACTCAGGAACTGGAAGCAATGGCTGCTTCTACCATCTCTCCAAGCGTTGATGGTGCGTTCCAGTCTGGCTGTCACACTGCCTCTGTATGGGACAGCAAAGCTAAGGCCAACACGCCTAAGCTGATGGCGTTCATGAACGCGTTCGGCGTGATCACTGCACGTGATCCTAAGGGTGTTTACCCTGCAATGACCGACGTAATCCACAAAGTACTGAACGACATTACTGTTGACGATCGCGCGATCATCATCGGTGGTGACTCTCACACCCGTATGTCTAAAGGTGTCGCGTTCGGTGCTGACTCCGGTACTGTTGCTATCGCACTGGCCACTGGTGAAGCAGCAATGCCAATCCCAGAGTCTGTGAAAGTGACCTTCAAAGGCAACATGAAGCCGCACATGGACTTCCGTGACATCGTACACGCGACTCAGGCGCAGATGCTGAAGCAGTTCAACGGCGAAAACGTCTTCCAGGGCCGTGTAATCGAAGTTCAGATCGGTACTCTGCTGGCTGACCAGGCCTTCACCTTCACCGACTGGACTGCAGAAATGAAAGCGAAAGCTTCTATCTGTATTTCTACCGATGAAACCCTGATCCAATCTCTGGAACTGGCTAAGTCACGTATCCAGATCATGATCAACAAAGGTATGGAAAACGAAGCTGGCATGCTGCAGAAGCTGATCGGCCTCGCTGACAAGCGTATCGAAGAAGTTAAATCAGGCACTGCACCTGCTCTGGCTCCAGACGACAACGCTAAGTACTACGCAGAAGTGGTTGTTGACCTCGACGCTATCGACGAGCCAATGATTGCTGACCCAGACGTAAACAACGAAGACGTATCTAAGCGTTACACCCACGACGTAATCCGTCCGGCTTCTTACTACGATGGCCGTCAGGTTGACCTGGGCTTCGTTGGTTCTTGTATGGTTCACAAAGGTGACATGCAGATCATCGCTGCGATGCTGCGTAACCTGGAGAAGAACGGTCCTATCACGTTCAAGGCTCCACTGGTTGTTGCGCCACCAACGTACAACATCGTTGACGAGCTGAAAGCCGAAGGCGATTGGGACATCCTGTCTAAGTACGCTGGCTTCACCTTCGACGATACAAACCCGAAAGAAGCTGCACGTACCAAGTACGAAAACATCCTGTACC
>JBPEXS010000386.1:0-4732 GCA_052031325.1 Thalassolituus sp.
TATTATCAGGCGATGAAATTCGAAGACCAGGCCCATCGTGAAAAAATCCGTCAGGCCAGCACCGCAGAGGAAGCAGCTAAGCTGGGGAAGAGCCGCAGGCCACAACGCCGCAGAGACTGGAAGAAAACCAGTACGGTCGTGATGACGCGCGGTACTTATATCAAATGCCGGACCCACCCCGAGATAGCCCGGCAGCTGTTAGAAACCGGGGAGTTGAGAATTGCAGAGCTGAGCGGCTACGATTACTTCTGGGGAAGTGGTCGCGACATGCGCGGTAAAAATAATTTTGGCAAGGTGCTGATGGCGGTCCGCGAAAAGTTGCGTACAGAAACGCGTCAGTCTTTGTAAACTGGTTTTATCCCCACCGCTGTTTGTATCTGGCCGTGCACGTGCCAGAGAGGCTCCGTTCGTTTTGTCTCTGTTATTCTGAATGCCTGAGTACCTCTGTTTCTTCCATGGTGTTTGGCAATTCACGCCACATATACAATACCTATACCTGTTTGTAGCACTTTGAGTCATATTTGTTGTGCAAAGTGTAATCAATTGTCAGGATTAAGCCCTGAGCTCTTCCTTTGTAATTCTTTATGCATATATATTGTATAAGTCTTGTATATGGCAAGAAAACATTACCCCCAGGAAGCAGGAGATATCATGAAGAATTTTAAGCCGTTAGTTCTGGCCGCTGCAGTGGCCACTCTCACCGCATGTGGCGGAAGCAGTAGTAGTGATGATGACGCCTACCTACGCGTTCTGCATGCATCCCCCGACGCACCTAATGTCGATATCGCAATCAATGGTGAAGTTGTTCTCACCAATGTCGCGTACCAGCAGGGTACAGGTTATCTCGAGCTGGACGATGGTCTGACAACGGTAAAGATTCTGGTTGCAGGTACAGATACAGTCGCATTCAGCACCGAAGTTGATCTTGAGGAAGATGGTTACTACTCAGCGATAGCGATTGATAACGTTGCCAACCTCGATCTCAAACTGATTGATGACACTGCCACCTATACAGATAACGATGCCGACGTTGCAGTTGTTCATGCGTCACCTGCTGCTGGTGCAGTTGATATTTTCGTGGCGGCACCGGGCGATGATCCTGATCCAGGCACGGATACACCGACTCTTAATGCTGTTTCTTTTGAAGCCAACGCTACCCTCGAGGGTGTCGAGGCAGGGGATTACGAGGTCTTTATCGGTGGTGACGGCGCTGATGAGCTTGTGTATAGCTCAGGTTCTCTGAGTGTTGGTAGTGATATTGCGCTGGTTGCTGTGAACAGCACCAAGGGACGCTCTCCTGTATCGCTGATTGCGTGGTCAGACACAGGTGCAACTACTGTGCTGGACTTCAGCACCGAACTGCGTGTCGTACATGCGGTGGACGACGTAACTGTCGATGTATTTGCTAACGGTCAGCTGTTTATTGATAGCTTTACTTACAAGAGCGTTAATGGTTATACAGTGCTCGACCCAGGTACGATCAGTGTTGCTATCGCTCCTGAAGATCAGGGTGTTGGTAATGCTCTGTCAAATCTGAGTGGTGACCTGACTCTGGAGCGCGGTGAGTCTTACACTGTGATTGCTTCTGGTGATGATGGTAGTGTCACAGACGCAGAGCTGATTGTTCTGACCGACACCCGTGCAGCGACGGATGACACTCAAGCCTACGTCCGCCTGGTGCATGGTTCGTCTGCAGCGGCTGCCGATCCGGTAGATATCTTTGTCTATGAGAATGGTACTATGCAGCCAACTGCTCCAACATTTGAAGATGTTGTACAGGGTCAGGACACTGGCTATGTCGCGCTGGCGCCCGCTACGTACACAGTGGATATTGCGGCAGATGGCACAACGACTCCAGCAATCTCCGGTATTGATGCACTTCCTTTTGCAGCGGGAGATGTGAAAACAGCCATTGCTATCGGTAATGGTTCTGGGCTTGAAGCCTTGCTGCTTAACGACAAGCGCAGCAGCGGAGCGGAGTGATTCTGAGGGGGTAATTCTCAGTATGTCACCAAGATAAGCGGGCTTTATGCCCGCTTTTTTTGTTGTTCGGTTTGGTCAAGCTGTCCCGCTGGTTTACCATGTGGCGATTCTTAACGTCAGGTCTTCTTCTGGCCCGGAGCACCGTGTACATATGGCATTTCGAGCAACACACTTCTGGACTGCGGTAGGCATGATTCTGCTGATCGTACTGCAGTACCGTCTGTGGTTCGATGACAGCGGCGTGTTTGCCAGCCGTCAGCTGGAGCACCAGATCCATCAGTTGCGTGATGAAAATGCTGAACAGCAGAGCATCAATGACGAGCTGATGTCTGACGTCATCAATCTGCGCAGTGGTGATGAGCTGCTGGAAGAAACCGCTCGGGAAAACCTCGGCCTGGTTAAAGATGGCGAGACCTTTATTCTGTTTGCTGATCCCCCTGAGACTGACCCTGCCAATGACTGACACCTACTGGCCTCTATTACCGGCAGCGGGCGTTGGTCGGCGTATGGGCAGTGACCGCCCGAAACAATACCTTGAGCTGAACGGCCGTATGCTGATGGACCACACTCTGGAAGCCATTCTCAGCTATCCGGCGTTTCCTGAACTGGTTCTGGTGTTGTCCGATGGCGACCCTTACTGGCCTTCAAGCCAGTATTATGATGACGCCCGTATTCTGGTGGCGCCTGGTGGCCAGGAGCGTTGCGACTCCGTCCTGAATGGGTTGCAGGCACTGGAAGGCAAAGCGGCGGATAACGACTGGGTGGTGGTGCACGATATTGCCCGCCCCTGTCTGCGCCACACTGACATTGATCGGCTGCTGGCCGGGCTGGGTGAGACCGGTGCCCTGCTGGCCAGCCCGACCCGGGACACCATGAAGCGTGGCATTGCATCTGCAGACGGTCAGGTGCACATTGATCATACCGTTGAGCGTGAGCAGCTCTGGCATGCCCTCACACCGCAGGTGTTCCGCTATGCTGAGCTGAAAATGGCGCTGCAACAAGCCCTGGAACAGGGTTTTGCTGTTACTGACGAAGCCTCGGCCATTGAGTTCAGTGGTGGCTCTCCCAGACTGATTGAAGGCCGCTCGGATAACATTAAAGTCACCCGGCCAGAAGACCTGCTTCTGGCTTCTCTTTTTCTGAATAACCCCTGAGGAATTGCCGCTATGCGTATTGGTCATGGCTTTGACGTACATGCGTTTGATGAAGGTGACGCCATTATGATGGGCGGCGTGAAAATTCCGCATTCACATGGGCTGAAGGCACACTCCGACGGCGATGTTGCGCTGCATGCCCTGGCGGATGCCTTGCTCGGCGCTGCAGCGCTGGGTGATATTGGCCGCCACTTCCCGGATACCGACGACGAGTGGTCCGGTGCTGACAGTCGCATGCTGCTGCGTCATGTATTGGGGTTGGTGGCGGATAAGGGCTACCGGGTGGGGAACGTCGACATCACCATTATTGCTCAATCCCCGAAAATGGCACCGCATATCGATGATATGCGCGCCACCATCGCCGCTGACCTGCAGGTGCGCACCGACGACGTGAATGTCAAAGCCACCACCACAGAAAAGCTCGGCTACGTCGGCCGTAAAGAAGGCATTGCCGTGCATGCCATGGCCTTACTGGTATCTTCAGATAACGTATGACAGACACGCACTACAACGAACTGCCTCACTGGCCGAATGCTTACCCGCTGAGCGGCGGGCGCGCGACTCTTAAGCAGGAAAACCAGGACTTTCAGGTCACCGAACTGCCTCTGGCTCTGCCGGGGGGAGAGGGTGAACACATCTGGCTGGAAATCGAAAAAAACGGCTCCAACACCGCGTATGTAGCTCAACAGCTGGCCGATGCGGCGGGTGTTGAGGAAAAAGACGTGGGCTATGCCGGTCTTAAAGACCGTTACGCCATTACCCGGCAATGGTTCAGCATTTACTTTCCCAGGGGAGAGACACCCGATCTGACCGGGATTCAGCACTCTGAATTCCGCGTACTCAGTCAGAGCCGGCATGTGAAAAAGCTGCGTCCGGGAGATCTGCTGGGCAACCGTTTCCGCATTCTTCTGCGTGATGTTGACGGTGACACGACCCTTATTGAAGCCAACCTCAAGGCCGTTGCTGAGCACGGTGTGCCCAACTATTTTGGTGCTCAGCGGTTCGGTCACGATGGCGGCAATGTCGAGCAGGGCCGAGCCATGCTGGCGCGGGAAATCCGTGTGCGTAACCGCAAGAAAAAAGGCATTTATCTGTCGGCGGTACGCTCCTTCATTTTTAACGAAGTGTTGGCCAGGCGTATTCAGCAGGGATTGTGGGGCAAACCCCTGGAAGGCGATGTTCTGAATGAGGCTGGCCTGGCTACGGGACCTCTGTGGGGGCGGGGCAGAGTGACCACCACTGATGCCGCCGCTGAGCTTGAAAACGGCATCGCCGACCGTCATAGCGTGCTCTGTGATGGCATGGAGCACGCCGGGCTAAATCAGGAGCGACGGGCGCTGGTGGCGCACCCGGCAGAAATGTCGTGGCAATGGCCCCAGAGCGACCAATTAATGCTCACATTTTCGTTACCCGCCGGGTATTATGCGACATCCGTTCTGAATGAAATTCTCCTGACTCAGGAGCCCGACAGGAAATCCGAACATGAGCCTGCTGCTGTCTAACGATGATGGTATCCATGCCCCCGGCATCCGGGTGCTGGCGGAGTCTCTGCAGCAGGCCGGTTACGAGGTTTCGGTCGTCGCCCCCAACCGCGA
>JBPEXS010000387.1:0-3684 GCA_052031325.1 Thalassolituus sp.
GGATACTGACCTGGGTCACAGGTTCAAAGCCGTTTGCCGGGGTGTAACTGCGCACAAAAGGCTGCCACCAGCTGCCGTAGATCAGCGGGCCTTTGTTATCTGTCTGTTGTTTAGCATAGCGCCTCAGCACTGCCATAAACGCCGGTTTGTCGTCGGGTTTAGTAAATTCCAGATGCAGGTCATATTCGCGTGCTTCAATCAGCCAGCGTTCATTACTCAGAGGCACGGCATCTTCCGGCGGTTCGCCCCAGCCATCGCGGTGCAGGTAGGCCGAAATCTTACCGCTGTAGCCTATCCGTGCCTGCAGGCCTTCGCTGGCCAGCAGCGCCAGTAATTGTTGCGCATGGCGGATATCGCTGTGGCCGTAGATCAGGGTGCTTGCAGGGTCAAAACCGGGCCAGGCGTCTGTGGCAATGTTGTAGCCATTGGCCAGCTCCCGCCCGATCAACTGTCGCAGCGCCTGGGTGAAGTCGTTGTTAGGGTGAGCCAGGGTCTGAGCCCACAGGGGCAGCAGACGCGGATACACCGAGGTCTCCCCCAGATTGCCGATCCAGCCCGCATCAGGCTTTGCATAGTCAGAGGGTTCGGGCTGACCGAGCAGCTGGACTACAGCACAGGCCTGCTCCTCCGCCAGTGGCTTGCCCTGGTCAACGCCGTTGAGGCGCTGTACTTTTTCAGTATCAAAGGTCGCAGCCAGCTCAGCAAAACCGAGAGAGCTGACACGGTCGAGACAGCTGCCTGCAGCGGACGCAAAGCTGAAAACGATCAGCAGACAGAAAAACAGAAGGCGCAGCAGAGCAACAGGCATAAGTCAGTATTGCCGGATATAGGAGCTAAGAGTATAGAACTAAGCCGTATTCAGGCCTATTCAGTAGCCTGACAATGCCAGCAAACCAGAAGGCACTTACGCACGGCTTACACCGGGTCTCACTCCATTGGCCGATAGGCACAGGTAGGCTCCGCTTTTATTCTGAATACTGAATGGCTCCCTTTAGCAACGCAGATAGTTGTGCAGAGGTGCCCATAGCATGGACGACAAGGAGGTCCCATGTCCTTAGCGCGAATCTACACCCGTGCCCAGTTAGGTATTGAAGCGCCACAGGTGCTGGTGGAGGTGCATCTGTCCGGCGGTCTGCCATCGCTCAGTCTGGTCGGCCTGCCCGAAACCGCCGTGCGTGAATCCCGCGACCGGGTGCGCAGCGCCATCCTGAACAGCCAGTTCGATTTCCCGGCGCGGCGTATCACCATCAATCTTGCCCCGGCGGATCTGCCGAAAGAAGGCGGGCGTTATGATCTGGCCATTGCTTTAGGCATCCTTGTCGCATCAGGTCAGGTGCCTGGCGATAAACTGGCCCAGGCGGAATTTATCGGCGAACTGACTCTGGCCGGAGAGCTGCAGCCGGTCTCTGGTGTGTTGCCCACGGCACTGGCCTGTCGGCGAAGTGAACGGATTCTGATTCTGCCCGAAGCCTGCGCCACCGAAGCAGCCCTCTGTCAGGATGGCGAACAGCGCACCGCGCGCTCATTGCTGCAGGTCTGTGCCTGGCTGCACGGGCAGGAACCCCTTGAACTGGCTCAGACTACTTCGCAGGCAGCACAGGCTGACAGCCGCGATGATCTGTCGGAGGTTAAGGGTCAGGCGCAGGCGCGCAGGGCGCTGGAAATTGCCGCCGCCGGAGAGCACAACCTCCTGTTTATTGGGCCGCCCGGTACGGGTAAAACCATGCTGGCCAGCCGCTTACCCGGCATATTACCCCCCATGTCAGAGGACGAAGCCATTGAGGCGGCTTCGGTAGCCTCGGTCAGTCACATCCGTGCCGATCTGGCCCGTGACTGGGGTAAGCGCCCTTTCCGCGCACCGCACCATACGGCCTCGGGTGTGGCACTGGTCGGTGGTGGCAGTCATCCTAAGCCCGGTGAAATCTCTCTGGCCCATGGTGGCGTGCTGTTTCTGGATGAACTGCCGGAATACAGTCGCAAAGTGTTGGATGTGCTGCGGGAGCCGCTGGAAAGCGGCGAGATCGTTATCAGCCGCGCCAACCGTTCCGTTCACTATCCAGCCCGGTTTCAATTAGTAGCCGCTATGAACCCTTGCCCCTGTGGCTATGCCGGTGACAGCGCCGGGCGTTGCCAATGTACGCCGGATCAGATCCGTCGTTATCAGGGGCAGATTTCCGGCCCGCTGCTTGATCGCATTGATCTGCATGTGGATGTGCCGCCGGTATCTCCGGCGGTGTTGCAGCAGTCGCCACCTTCTGAATCGAGTGATGAAGTCAGAGCCAGAGTGATGGCCGCCCGGGCGCGGCAGTATCAGCGTCAGGGGTGCCCGAACGCTTCGCTGAAAGGCAATCAACGTGATAGCGCCTGTCAGTTAAGTGAGGATGATCAGCATTGGTTGCTGAGCAGTATCGAACGGCTGGGCTTATCGGCGCGGGCCTATCACCGGCTGCTGACGGTCGCCCGCACCATTGCAGACCTGCAGGAAAGCGCCGACATACAGCGACCTCATCTTATGGAAGCGCTTGGTTTGCGCGCGCTGGATCGTTATCAGACGGCCTGACAGTTACATCATCCTGACCCAGAGCATCAGGTACATAAAGACCTGAGAGTCATGCCAGTAACTTGAAGAAATGGGTTTGCCTGCCACACTTAATGGAAGTGATTATTGTTGAGCGGAGACCCGGATGGAAAACAAGCAGTTAGTTTATCTTCTGGTGATACTGGGTGTGCTGGTCGCAGGAATGACCTGGTATCACAAGACCACGCCCAGTCCTTATGACGCAAAAGCGTTCTTCGGTGAGTAAGACAGCCACTGATACCTATCAGTACCCGGGCCAGTCTTCAGTGTTGGCCTGAGCTTTGTTCCCTGCGCCTTGTTTAAACGCAGGCGCCACCTGATTCCGCTGTTTGCCGGAGCTTTCTCAACTCATTGTTTCTGTCAGAACAGGCACTGCTGACCTGAGTAATCCTCAAGAATCGGATCCGGAGTCGTGGCAATGCGGGTCAGCTGTTCTATCGACATCGGCCGGGCAAACAGAAAACCCTGAATACGGTCGCAACCGAGGCGGCAAACCTGCTCAAGACAGGCCTGATCCTCCACCCCTTCTGCGGTTGTACCGATCCCAAGCCGTCGGGCGAGATCGATCAGTGATGCCACAATGTGCATCTGCGGTGAATTGGTTTCGTGTTCTCCTAAAGGTGTGACAAATGAGCGGTCGAGTTTGATGCCGGTGACCGGCAGATCGCTCAGATGTGAGAGTGAAGAAAATCCAGTGCCGAAGTCATCCAGTACTATCAGGACACCAGCTTGTTTGAGGGCGCGTAAATTATCGAGACAGACACTGGTATCCAGCATCATGGCGGTTTCTGTCAGCTCCAGCTCAATGCAGGCTGGTGGAACCCGGTATTCGTCTAACAGATTCAGAACTTTGGTCGCGTAGTCAGGGTCGGCCACCTCAGGAAAGGCGACATTCACCGACATGCGCAGCGTGACACCCGCCTGATGCAGTTGCTGCCAGGCGGTCAGTGTCTCGACCAGCACCCAATGACCGAGGGCGCGCATCAGACCTGCCATTTCGGCATCGTGGATAAACTGTGCCGGAGAAATAATGCCGATTTCAGGATGCAGCCAGCGCAGCAGGGCCTCTGCGCCTTCCAGGCGGCCACTGCGGGTATCGTACTGTG
>JBPEXS010000388.1:0-6813 GCA_052031325.1 Thalassolituus sp.
CAGCGTATGGAGTGCTGAACGCACCTGCCAGAGGAAGCTGTGAGCCTCGCTCAGAAGCTGATACTCAGAGTCGGTAATAATGCCGAGGCTGGTCAGCCCTTCCAGTGTGCCCTTACCGAAATGTCGCAGAGCAACCCAGGCAACCGTCTGGATATCGCGTAACGCACCCGGAGAGTTTTTGACGTTGGGTTCAAGGTTGTAATCGGCGCTGTTGTGCTTGTCGTGGCGGTCGTTAAGTTCCTGCCACTTGGCGTTGAGGAAGGTTTCTGATGGCCAGATCGAACGGGGACTGATTCTGTCACTGAGCTGATCATACAGCTCAGGGTCGCCAGCCAGAGTCCGGGCTTCCAGCAGGTTGGTAATGATGGTGAGGTCGCCACCGGCCTCAGCGACGCACTCGCTCAGAGTGCGGACACTATGGCCGACATCCAGTCTCAGATCCCAGAGCAGGGTGATAAAGCTCTGCAGGTCTTCGCTGTACTGATTGATGTGGTGTTCTTCGCGCGCCAGAATCAGCACATCAATGTCGGAATAAGGCTGTAGCTCGCCACGGCCATAACCGCCAACAGCGATCAGAGACAGATCATTTTCCGGTAGTCCGCGGGTAACCCACAGCGAGCGCAGGATGCGATCCATCAGCTCTGAGCGCTGAGGGACCAGAGTATCTGAGTCCAGCGTGGCCAGAAACTGATCTTTCAGTTCACTCTGGATGCGCTCGATTTCATCACGGGCGGTGCGGATGCAGTTGCTGCTGCTGAGCAGTTGTGTGCGGAAGTCCGCCTCGTTCAGATCGGGTAAGTTCATGGCCGGGGAGTCGGCTTTCATTTCCAGAACTGCGTTTCCTCTTTGCGTTTGGTCAGTACTTCAACACCAGTCGCGGTCACCAGCAGGGTGTGTTCCCATTGGGCGGAAGGCTTGCGGTCTTTGGTGATTACCGTCCAGCCATCTTTCATCAGTTTATTGTGGCGTACACCCAGGTTGATCATGGGCTCGATGGTAAACGTCATGCCTTCCTGCAGCGCCATGCCTGTGCCCGGTTTGCCGTAGTGCAGAACCTGAGGATCAGCGTGGAAGGTTTTACCGATACCATGGCCGCAGTATTCACGCACAACGGAATAATGATTGGACTCAGCATGCTGCTGAATGGCATGGCCGATGTCGCCCAGCTGAGTGCCGGGCTTAACCATGTCGATGGCCATATACAGGCATTCCTGGGTGATCTTTACCAGACGGTCAACGGCAGGCTGAACATCGCCGACCAGAAACATCTTACTGGTATCGCCGTGGTAGCCGTCTTTGATGACGGTAATATCAATATTGATGATGTCGCCTTTTTTCAGCAGCTTGTCATCACTGGGAATGCCGTGGCAGATGACCTGATTGATCGACGTACAGATCGACTTGGGAAAACCATGGTAATTCAGTGGCGCAGGAATGGCCTGCTGCTCATTGACGATGTAGTCGTGACAGATCCGGTCCAGCTCACCGGTAGAAATACCGGGACGAACGTAATCGCCGATCATTTCCAGGACTTCAGCAGCGAGGCGGCCAGCCACGCGCATTTTTTCGATATCTTCGGCGGTATTGATGATGACGCTCATGAATTCTGGCTGTCTGCTCTGTTCAAAAACCGTATTGTACAGATTGCAAACGTGTCCTTGAACCAGTCACGACCTGGAAGCGGGTTTCTTTACTGTCTGCAGCGCCATCCTTATGGATAAAGGCTACGCGTTACTAAAATTAACCAGGTTCTGTCTGGTGCAGGGTGCCAAAAAGTGGTATAAAGCGCCCCGCGTAACTGCCGTCCCCTGTCCTGATGTTCCGACCCATGGTCTGACACAGAGAACAGGAAGACGAAATGACACACATGTGCCACAACGATGCTCCGGGGTGCCTGCTTGCAGGTCGGAGTTGAGGGTACATGGAGGCCTAACCCCTAATTAAAGGTAAAATATCATGGCGCAAGTAAGCATGCGTGACCTGCTGAAGGCAGGCGTACACTTCGGTCACCAGACCCGTTACTGGAACCCTAAAATGGGTAAGTACATCTTCGGTGCCCGCAACAAGATTCATATCATCAACCTTGAGCAGACTGTTCCAGCACTGAATGATGCGCTGAAACTGGCTGAAGATATGTCTTCCCGCAACAACAAGATTCTGTTCGTTGGCACCAAGCGCGCCGCCGGTAAGATCATCAAAGAGCAGGCCGAGCGTTCTGGCATGCCATTTGTTGCTCACCGCTGGCTGGGCGGTATGCTGACCAACTACAAAACCATTCGTCAGTCCATCAAACGTCTGCGCGAGCTGGAAGCCCAGCAAACCGACGGCACTTTTGAGCAGCTGACCAAGAAAGAAGCTCTGATGCGTACCCGTGAAATGGAGAAGCTGGAGCGTTCTATCGGTGGTATTAAAGAAATGGGCGGCCTGCCAGACGCGCTGTTCGTGATCGACGTAGACCACGAGCGTATCGCAGTTCAGGAAGCCAACAAGCTGGGTATCCCGGTGATCGGTATCGTTGATACCAACTCCAACCCTGACGGTGTTGACTACGTTATCCCAGGTAACGATGACGCTATCCGTGCCATCCAGATCTACACCACCGGCCTGGCCGACGCGGTACTGGAAGGTAAGCAGGGCACCTCTGGCGCTGACGAATTCGTCGAAGTCGCTGAAGAGCCAGCACCGGAAACTGCCGGTTAAGCAGTTAAGAGAAAGGGGCTCAGCCCCTTTTTTTTCAGAAGATATTTCACTATTCAGAAAAGAGGATACCGAAAATGGCAAACGTATCAGCTGCACTGGTAAAAGAGCTGCGTGAACGTACTGGCCTTGGCATGCTGGAGTGTAAAAAAGCACTGACTGCAAACGACGGCGACATCGAGCTGGCAATTGAAGATCTGCGTAAGAACTCTGGTCTGAAAGCCGCTAAGAAAGCAGACCGTACAGCCGCTGAAGGTAAACTGCGTATCGTCGTTGAAGGTTCAACTGCCTACATGGTTGAAGTGAACTCTGAGACTGACTTCGCCGCAGGTGATGCCAACTTCAACAACTTCGCTGATCAGGTTATTGCCAAGCTGGTTTCCAGCAAGCAGACCGACGTTGCTGAGCTGATGGCTGGCGAGCTGGAAGATGCCCGTATGGGTCTGGTCCAGAAAATCGGTGAGAACATCACGGTTCGTCGTCCGGTTGTGATCGAGTCTGAGACTGTAGGCGCCTACCTGCACTCAAACGGTAAGATTGGTTGTGTTGTGTCTCTGAAAGGCGGTTCTGAAGAACTGGCTAAAGACATTGCAATGCACGTAACTGCGTCCAACCCACGCGTTACTCACCCGGAAGAAATGCCTGAAGACGTTCTCGAAAAAGAGAAAGAGATCATCAAGGCTCAGCCGGACATGGAAGGTAAGCCTGCTGAAATCGTTGAGAAAATGATGGGCGGCCGCATCAAGAAGTTCCTGAAAGAGAACAGCCTGGTAGAACAGCCTTTCGTTAAAAACCCGGATGTGACGGTTGGTAAGCTGGCGAAAGACGCTGGTGCCGAAGTGATCGGTTTTGTCCGCATGGAAGTCGGTGAAGGTATCGAAGTCGAAGAAGTCGACTTTGCTGCTGAAGTTGCTGCACAGCTGAAAGGCTGATCGCACGCTAAAGGTAGAACACAAGGTGTATCTGCCTCATTATATGCCGGGTTTACCCGGCATATTCGTATTCTCAGGCAAACTTCTTTCAATCTGCGGAGCCCCTCCATGGCCGATCATAAAAACTCCAAATACAAACGCATTCTGCTGAAACTCAGTGGTGAAGCCCTGATGGGTGAAATGGATTTCGGTATTGACCCGAAAGTGCTGGATCGTATGGCACTTGAAATCGGTCAGCTGAAAGGCATTGGCGTTCAGGTAGGTCTGGTGATCGGTGGTGGCAACCTGTTCCGTGGAAAAGCGCTCAGTGAAGCCGGACTTGACCGTGTTGCCGGTGATCATATGGGCATGCTGGCGACGGTTATGAACGCGCTGGCCATGCGCGATGCACTTGAGCGTGCGAACATCACCACGCGGGTGATGTCTGCAATTCCTATGAGCGGTGTGGTCGACCATTACGACCGTCGTAGCGCCATCCGTGCCCTGTCTCAGGGCGACGTGGTTATTTTTGCTGCGGGTACCGGTAACCCTTTCTTTACAACAGATTCCGCGGCCTGCCTGCGCGGTATCGAGATTGAGGCCGACCTGGTACTGAAAGCGACCAACGTCGATGGTGTGTACACTGCTGACCCGAAAAAAGACCCGAATGCTGAAAAGTACGAGCGCCTGACTTACGGTGAAGTGCTCGAAAAGCAGCTGGGCGTGATGGACCTGACCGCCATTGTGCTGGCTCAGGATCATGATATGCCACTGCGCGTATACAACATGAATGCAACCGGTGTGCTTGCCCGGATCGTGACTGGCGGTCAGGATGGCACTCTGATAGTGAACGGAGACTGAAGATGATTGATGAAATTCACCAGGATGCCGAAGAGCGCATGGGCAAAAGCCTGCAGTCGCTGGTCGAAGCCTTCAAAAAAGTACGTACCGGTCGTGCCAACCCGGCCATTCTGGACGGCGTTATGGTTGATTACTATGGCACTCCGACTCCAATCACCCAGGTAGCCAACGTGATTGTTGAAGACGGTCGAAGCCTGGCCATCAGCCCGTGGGAAAAACCCATGGTCAGTGTGATTGAGCGCGCCATTCTGAAATCAGACCTGGGTCTGAACCCGGCGACCAACGGCGACACCATCCGCCTGCCGATGCCAGCGCTGACCGAAGAGACGCGTAAAGACTACATCAAGCAGGCCCGTGGCGAAGCTGAGAAAGGTCGGGTTTCCATCCGTAACATCCGTCGTGATGCCAACAGCACCTTTAAAGACCTGCTGAAGGAAAAAGAAATCACGGAAGATGAAGCACGTGGTGCTGAAGACGATATGCAGAAGCTGACCGACAAGTTTATTGCTCAGGTCGACAGCCTGCTGTCTGAAAAAGAAACTGACCTGATGAAGGTCTGATTCTCTGCATGTCGACCAGTATTGACGATACTCAGGCGGCGCAGGGCGGTACTCCCCGTCACGTCGCCATTATCATGGACGGTAACAATCGCTGGGCTAAGAAACGCTTTATGCCCGGCGTATCCGGTCACAAAGCCGGAGTCGATGCCGTTCGTGCGGTGGTCGAGGTGTCTGCCCGGGAAGGGGTCGAGGTTCTTACCCTGTTTGCGTTCAGCAGTGAAAACTGGCGCCGCCCGGCAGAAGAAGTTAATGCCCTCATGCAGTTGTTCATTCTTGCGTTGCAGCGTGAGGTGAACAAACTCCATAAAAACAACATCCGCCTGCGGGTTATGGGAGATCTGTCGGGCTTTACCGAACAGATTCAGACCCTGATCCGTGAAGCGGAAGACCTGACCCGTGATAACACCCGTATGACACTCGTCGTTGCGGCCAATTATGGCGGTCAGTGGGATATCACTCAGGCTGCGCAGCGCCTGGCTGAGGATGTTCGTGAAGGGCGCCTGTTGCCTTCAGACATCACCGAACAGACTTTCCACCAATACACCTGGCTCAGTGACCTTCCGGCACCGGATTTTATGATCCGCACCGGGGGAGAACAGCGCATCAGCAACTTTATGCTGTGGCAGACAGCGTACTCAGAGTTCTACTTCACTGATGACCTGTGGCCAGATTTCAAACACGACGCTTACCAAAAAGCCCTGGAAGAATTCGCTTCCCGGGCCCGACGATTCGGACGGACGGATGACCAGCTTCAGCAACCCCGTTAAAACAGTCGCTCAGAGCAGCACCCGTACCCGCGTAATCACCGCCCTGGTTCTGGCGCCGGTGATGGTGATCGGGATCTTCTTTCTCCCGCTGAAAGCCTTTGCTTTCTTTATTGCTTTTATCGCTACCGTTGGTGCCTGGGAATGGGCCAACATCGCCGGCTACCAGAAAAACTGGAGCCGCCTGCTGTACGCCTTTGTGGTGTTTGTGTGCCTGTACATCAGTGCGCGGGTTCTGCGGGTTAACCCGGAGTGGAAGATCTGGTTTCTGGCCGCAGGCACGCTGTGGTGGGTTGTCGCCTTTGCCATGGTGAAGCGCTACCCGGGTGGTACCGGCGTCTGGGATGCCCGACTGGTACGGGCGTTTCTGGGAATGTGTGTGCTGATTCCGATGTGGGTTGGCTTTATGCACCTGAAGCAGGAACCACACAGCTCCATCCTGATTGTCTACGTGATGCTGGTGGTCTGGGGTGCCGATACCGGGGCGTATTTTGCCGGCCGACGCTGGGGCAACAGCAAGCTGGCACCACGTGTCAGTCCGGGCAAATCCTGGGCCGGTTTCTGGGGCGGCCTGGCGACCACACTCCTGCTGGCACTGATGGCCTGTCTGGCCTTCAATCAGTGGATTGAACCCATTGAAATGATCGAGGCACTCAAGATCGTCGTCATCACTCTGTTGACTATGGTGATTTCGGTATTGGGTGATCTGGTCGAAAGCATGATGAAGCGCCACCGGGGTATCAAAGACAGTTCGTCGCTGTTACCCGGCCACGGTGGAGTACTTGACCGCATCGACAGCATGGCAGCCGCTGTACCGGTCTTTGCCTTTATGATGCTGCTGCTGGAGTGGAGACTGGTCGGATGACGCCTGAGCGCGCCACGCAATGCCAGACTGTCACTGTTTTAGGTTCTACCGGTTCTATCGGCTGCAGTACGCTGGATGTGATTCAGCGCCACCCGTCCCGCTACCGGGTCTATGCCCTCACGGCCTCACGTAATGTGGCCGTCATGCGCGAACAG